>CAYYVO010000019.1:0-13101 GCA_964475175.1 uncultured Dehalococcoidaceae bacterium
GTCTCTCAGGAGCATCCTTACCAGTGCCGTGCCGCCGGGCGTGACACCGGGCGTGTTTACCAAGGCCGCAATCAAACTCTATCACTGGTCGGGACCTTCCGCTTATCCCATCCAAGGTGTATCTCCGCACTACTCCCTGAGTGAGATACCGCCCAACATGATGGCGCGGTACTACAGCTTCCCGTCGGTAGAGAAGATGTGGGAAGCGGAGCTCAATATAGGCGAAGCCGAGATAGCGTTCGAGCTGATGGGTTTCAACATTTCAATGGTTGCGGCGAACATAACCACGAGCAACGAAGAAGAGGAAGAAACCTTCAACCGCATGAATGCCGAGGTGCAGGGGCCCGGCTTCTTTGTGATAATAGCCGGCAACTCTGCGGCGGACTTCGCGTATAAGAAGAAAGTGCTGGAAAAAATCGTCAGTGACGCCGATGGCAAGTCGTTGAAAGCGGTCGAAGACCCCAGGATAGAAGGTATCCTGATGTGCCAGTGCACCAGGATTTCCGCTTCCATCAGGGAGACGTTCCGCAACGGCGGGGCCTTCAATTCGATTCCTATCATGGGACAGAGAGACCTGACCATCAAGTGGGCTATCGGGGCCGGCAAGGCCAAAGAGCCCCTGATTAAAAAAGGCCTGATAGTGGATGACGGCGGAGCCTTCTTCGGATGGGGAGTTGAACAGGGGCATCTCGGTAAAACGGAGATATTCTGCAAGTTCGATCCCGGCAACCCCGTAGCCAAAGAAGCTGTGGAAGGATGGCAAAAAGAGCAAAACGCGCGGGCTTTTAAGGAACGCTATTTCGCATCGACGATGGGCCCGCAGGATGAAATCGGGCCGGCTTTGTTGAATTACCACCTATGGTGGAGGAAGATCACTAAAGCGATTGATCCTAACGGCGTATCACCGGAGGGAGGCTCCCTGGTCTAGTTGCTTCCGTAATGAGGCACAGGCAATAGTATAATTAATCCGCAGCACCCTCAAGCTTAGGTTTTACCATACGGCTCGGGGGTGCTGCTTTTTACGATAGTAACACCTCCTTTACCGACTAAATTGACGTACAATCAGAATCCTGAGTACAATGGGAGTGTCCACAGGGAACTATTTATAACAGGAGGCAGATATGACCGGAGGATATATGGGAAAGATATTGTTCGTGAATCTTTCCACCGGGGAAATGAAAGAAGAGAAACCTGATGAAAGTCTGTACCGGGACTACATCGGGGGTTACGGCCTCGGGGCCAAGATACTTTATGACCGCCAGAAATCCGGCGCGGACCCGCTGGGACCGGACAATATCCTGGGACTGGTGACCGGCCCGCTTACCGGTTCGCCGCACATCGTAGGCACGCGGTACGTCGCCGTAGGAAAATCGCCGTTAACCGGCGGGTGGGGAGATGCAAACTCCGGAGGGTATTTCGGCCCATACCTTAAATTCGCCGGCTACGATGCCGTCTTCTTCGAAGGAATATCCGATAAGCCCGTCTATCTCTTAATCGACAATGGCAAAGCCGAGCTGAAAGACGCAGCCGACCTCTGGGGAAAGGATACCTACGAGACCGAGGAAATGCTGAAAGCCGAGTACGGCAAAGAGACGTATGTCTCCTGCATCGGCCCGTCCGGGGAGAAACTCGCCCTCATCTCCTGCATCATTACCAAGCGAGGGGCTGCCGCCGGGCGCTCCGGGCTGGGGGCGGTAATGGGCTCTAAAAAGCTGAAAGCGGTGGCGGTAAAGGGGGATATGGCGATACCGATGGCGGACAAGGCCAAGGCCGATGAGTTGAGGAAAGAGCACCTGAGCGAGATGCAGAAGGCCCCGGCCGAATCGCCGTTTTCCATGGCGAACTTCAGGAAATACGGCACTACCGGAGGGACAGACCACTCGGCACATAGCGGGGATACCCCGGTCAAGAACTGGGGAGGAATCGGCATAAAAGACCTCCCCGATGTCTCCGGACTCAAAGGCGATGCCGCTATAGCCAATGTTGTTGGCAACGAAGCCTGCTGGCACTGCCCTATCGCCTGCCAGTCGGCTTTAAGTGAGGGAACCGGCGAATATAAGTACCCGGCAGGGACCCGCCGCGTGGAATACGAGACCCAGGGCTCCTTCGGGACGCTCTGCCTCAACAACAATACGGAATCGCTGAACATGATTAATCATATCTGTAACAGCTACGGCATCGATACCATTTCCGGGGGTACAGTCATGGCCTTCGCCCTGGAGCTATATGAAAAAGGTATCATTACCAAGGAGGACACCGACGGCATCGAGCTTACCTGGGGAAACCACCAGGCCCTCGTTGCGATGACCGAGAAAATGGCTAAGAGGGAAGGCCTGGGCGATATCCTTGCCGACGGTGTGAAGGTAGCCGCCGAGAAGATAGGCAAAGGCGCCGAAGAATACGCGGTGCATATCGGAGGGCAGGAGCTGGGGATGCACGACCCCAAACTCGTCGGGATGATGGGCAGGTTTCCCGCCGCGCGTTACCAGATGGACGCTACGCCGGGTCGGCATACGGCCGGATTCGGCCCCGAAAGCTTCGGCGGGCATATCACCAACGCCACCGGACTCTGCCTGTTCGGCTCGATGGGCCCGCCCGGAGGCAAGAATTACACGCTGGAAATACTGAACGCCGTAACCGGCTGGGACATGTCCCAGGAGGAGTTGATGAAGGCCGCCGAGAGGATAGCCAATATCCGGCACTGCTTTAACCTCCGCGAGGGTATAAATCCCCTCAACTGGAAGGTGCACCCGAGGATAATCGGCGATCCGCCTCAGCAAGAAGGTCCGCTGGCCGGTGTAACTGCCGACCTCGAGCATCAGGTTTACTGGTGTCTCGGCGCGCTGGACTGGGATAAAGATACCACCAAGCCCAGCCGGCAAAAGCTGATGGAACTGGGGCTGAATGATATAGCCGAGGAACTCTGGCCGCCGCAGCCAATGCCCGGACCCGGACCCGGCTAGTCGGTTACATCATCGTATCAGTCAAATATACTGCAATATTGCACCCGGACCGGATAACCGGTCCGGGTATTTTTTCTGTTAGGTTCACGTTGGGGGCGTATCGGCCTGATACCGGGTGGAGAACAAAGCGAGGCTTCGGCAAGATTACCGTTTGCGTTGAAAGGGATTCTCCTGACACTACGGTAACGGGTCGTTGCTGGCGCGATGGCCCATTGATTATTTAACGGCGTCAATATGTGGTGAAGCTGGGTAAATAGGTGGCTATCTGTGGAAAAATCATCAGAATAATCATACAGATAATCAAAGCGGCAAGGAACGGGAATATCCCTTTAAATATGGTCTCTATGGGTATATCCGGGGCAATCCCTTTAATCACAAATACATTCACGCCTACCGGCGGCGTAATTACCCCCATTTCGCCCACGAGTACGACGATAACACCAAACCATATCAGGTCGATACCCAGGGCATCAAGTGTTGGGTATAATATAGGGATAAGAAGGACAATAAGAGCCATCGAATCCATAAAGAATCCGCCGATAAAGAATATCAGGACGATAATCCCTATGATTCCCATCGTTGGCAGCGCCAGGCTCTCTATCCACTCAACCAGTACGAAGGGTATCTTGGATATAGCCAGGAAGTGACCGAATATTATAGCTCCGGTAATGATGAATAAGACCATACAGGACGTACGCAGGCCATCCTTGGCAGCCTCAACAAATCCGCTCCAGGTAAGCTCTTTCCTGGCAAGGCCGATCAGCAAGGCCCCTATGGCTCCAATTGCTCCAGCCTGGGTGGGACCGAACCAGCCGAGGAACAATCCCCCGATGACTATTGCGAATAAAATGACGGTCTCAACAATACCTGTAAGCGCCTTCAGCTTTGCTTTCCATGAAGTCGGGGCGCCCGGAGGACCGTAAGTAGGATTACGCAGGCAGATGAAAATAACCGTCAGGACGAAAAACAGGCTGAGCAATATCCCCGGAAATATCCCGGCCACGAAAAGTTTTCCTATAGACTCTTCCGTTAATAATCCGTAGACAATGAGGACGGTACTAGGCGGGATAAGAATGCCAAGGGTTCCGGCGGCGGCCACGGTACCGGTAGCCAGGGTATCGTTGTAGTTGTACCTCTTCATCTCCGGAAGAGCCACCCTGCCCATCGTTGCGGCGGTTGCCGCTGTCGAACCGCAGATAGCCGCAAAACCTGAACAGGCCAGCACCGTAGCTATGGTCAAACCGCCGCGCAGCTGTCCCACCCATGTATAGGCCGCGTCGTATAGCCTCCGGCTAATCCCCGAGGCATAGGCGAATGAGCCCATCAGGATAAACATCGGTATAACTGACAGCGGGTACGAAGAAAATTGAGTGAAAATATCACACGCAAGGATAGTAAGTGCCGGTGTCGGACCCGACAGGTACATAAAGCCAAAAAGCCCAACAAAGGCCATGCCGAAGGCAACCGGCATCCTGATGAGAAAGATCAGAATAAGAAAGACGATGCCGATAATGCCGACGGCAACCGGGCTCATTTTTCCACTACCCCGGCAAACGATTTTATTAGCGTGGTGATAAATACCAGACAGACCGGCACACAGGCAAGGGCAATCCCGTAAGCGAATGGATACAGGGGGATATATATGGTGGCCGTGGCCTCGCCCGAGGTTTGAAACGAATATCCCAGTACAATCAGGCGCCAGATAATAAGTACAAAAAGGACCAACCCGAGGATGCTAACAAAACTCTCAATTATCGCTTGGCCGCGCTGCGGCAACCTGGAAACGAGAAATTCTACCTTTACGTGCCGGCCGACGATAAGGGCGCAGGCAGCGGCAAACGAAATAGCTATTACCTGCGAAACCATAACGATGTCTATCGCGCCGAGAAGCCGCCAGGTAAACAGTTTGGCGCCAACCACGTCGATGCCGGTAACGAGCATCATGATGAGCAGCCCGGCAATTCCGAGCCACTCAAACCAGCCAATCAGCCGAATATTGAACTTTTCAAATTTACCCAGCCAGGTGGTAAACTTCACGCTATGATACTTTACCCCTATTCTTAAAAATTGTGCTTTAGCCTGGTCAGGTGCAGGGTGTTATATCCCCGCACCCAATCCGGAACAATACCATATACTACTGCATTCCCAGGCGGTTAATCCAGAGCCGCCCGGTTTACTGTACGTATGTTTTCAACCGTTAGAGGATTTTCCTGAAGGGAGAAGCTTTTATTGCAGTGCCTCGGGTTTTACCGACGGAGGACCGGCCGCCGACGGTATGCGCCATTCTATCTGTTTGGCTGTGTAGTAGTCGATTCGCTCCCTCAGGTAATTAATCCAGCCATTAACCTCTGCCTCGGAAAATCCCTTCTCCACCATAGCGGCTACATAATTGTCTATAACCGGTGCGACGGCTGCCTTCCATTTTGCCACCTCAGCGTCGGAAAGTTCGATAAACTCAACACCCTGCTCCACGCCATAGGCTTTGCCGACGAAATCTACGGAATTCCACATTAGGATAGAGCGCTCCTTGAATTCGCCGACGAGCTTATCGAAGATATCCTTGACGTCGGCCGGCAGCTTCGCATAGCTGTCCTTGTTCATCACCAGATAAAACGGGTAGGGATTGGTAATCTGCCAGACCGATGTCTCATATTTGACAACTTCGGCGAACTTAAAGGTCTTGAGCGTCTCGAAGTTCGAGGCCTCGCCATCAATTACTCCCTTGGAAATAGCGTCGTAAACCTCCGGCATCGGAGTGGGGGCCGGGGTTCCACCCAGTGCTTTAACAACATCGCCGGCAAGCCCGGGTGCCCTGATGGTTAGACCCTTAAGGTCTTCCAGTGTACGTACGGCCTTCTTGGAAGTGCTTATGGCACTGGGGGTGGAGGTGTTCAGCCAGAGTACTACCACATCATCGAATTCGGCAGGCTGAAACTCCCGATAGAAATCATTGAGACTCTGGGCACTTACCCAGGCGCTGGGATACCCAAGCGGCAAGCCAGAAGCTTCGGTAACCGGCATACGACCCGGTGTGTAATACACATGGCTATATCCTATATCGGCAACGCCGCTAACAATCCCTTCAAACATCGCTGCAGATCCAAGCAAAGAACCGCCGGGAAAGTAATCCACCTTCACCCTGCCTCCGGTGCGTTTTTCCAGTTCACCGCAAAATTCCTCTAAAACGGTGGACTGACTGGCCGGGGCGGGGAAGTAATTGGCCACTTTCAGCTCTATTACTCCACCGGGGGTTGGAGTAGGCTCCGGAGTGGCGGCTTCCTCTTCACAACCACCGATAACCATAACTGACATCAATATAATCATTACTATAAAAACAGATAACTTTTTCATCAACCCCTCCTGTCATAGATGAAAATTATTCAACCATATAATGATCTTCTATCCTCCTGATATACTACCCCCTTTCAGGCAAGACATTATCAAATGCCATAAAAAGATTTGATATTCTCTGCCGTACCGCATATTAGAACAAATCGGTGTACTGAATAGTAGAACGTATAGCTATAAATGCCAAGTCGGTCATGGCGGGACTCGCCGAGGTCATGAAGCCGTTTCAGCCATTTTGAACACCCTCTCTGGTAGATAGTCCATACACCCTCCTAGTTTTTTCTAAGAGGGTAACCAATCTAAATATATTTATCAACATCTACCGAGCAGTACCAAAAAAACCATTGACAAACAGCTCCATTATATTCTAATATTATAATGTACTAATATTCTTTATCCGAAGGTAAGATAAACAGTGGATAACGATACTATAAGAAAAGAAGTATTAAAACTGCAGGCCGAACTGTGTAAATCTCTGTCTGACCCGAAACGGCTTCAGATAATTCAGGAGCTACGCGGCGGTGAGAAGGCCGTCAGCGAGCTCGCGGGTATCCTAGGGCTCAAGCAGTCAAATACATCACAGCACCTTGCCGTCCTGCGGCGGGTAGGCGTTATAATACCTCGCAAGGAAGGTAATGCCGTCTATTATCGGCTGGCCGACACCAAGATAGCCGAAGCCTGCGATTTGGTTCACGAGCTTATCGGCGAGCAATTACAGAGGAACCACCGGCTTGCCAATCTGATACAAAGTTAGAAATACCCGGACAGGGAGGAAACAACATGGGTATAAGCAATGAACAGTTGAATAAAGACCTCCAGAATATGTTCGATGAACGCGTATCTTTCCGAAAAACCGAAAGGAAGCTGTACAGTCACGATATCGCCGCCATGCCCGGGCTGTTCAAGCCTATTGTCGGCGACACAATCCCGGATGCCGTGGCGCAACCGCAATCGGAGGCGGAACTTATCGAGCTGATGAAATGGGCGAATAAAAATAAAGTAGCCCTCACGCCCCGCGGCGGGGCATCATCAGGTTACGGCGGCGTTGTTCCCGTTAAAAATGGCGTCGTCGTCGATTTTTACCGCATGCGAGCCGTTAAGAATATCGATAAAACCAAACAGACCGTCACGGTGGAACCTGGCATTATCTGGGAGAAACTGGACAAAGAACTGGTAAAGCAGGGCCTGACCCTCCGCCTTTACCCCTCCAGCTATCCCTCGGCGAGTGTCGGCGGCTGGCTGGCGCAGGGTGGCGCCGGCATCGGCTCCTACGAGTCGGGGTGGTTCCGGGATAACGTAGTCAGCGCCCGGGCCGTTATGCCCGACGGCACTGTGAAAGAGTTCAGCGGCGACGAACTCGACCTTGTTTCCTCCGCCGAAGGGATTACCGGACTCATCAGCGAGGTTACTCTAAAGGTACAACCGAAGGAAGAGCTTGAAGTGGTCGCCATCGGCTGCCCCGACGCCTACGACCTGCAGAAAATGGCGCAGGATATCATCACCAGGAAACTGCCAATATGGTCGCTGGTCTTTATAAATCCACGCATGGCGGAGATGAAGAACAAGGCGCCGCTTATGGAGCACCACGAGCTTCCCGTTGAGGAAAGAGTGCTTCTCCCTGCCTCCTATATATTGACGCTGGCGTTCCGCAAGAAAGACAGTAAAGCGGTCAGAGCGGGACTTACCGAGGTCATGAAGCCGTGCCAGGCTGAGCTTCTCAGCGAGCGTATAGCCGACCACGAATGGGAGAACCGTTTTAAGTTAATGATAGTCAAACGGCTCGGGCCGAGCCTGGTGCCGGCCGAGGTCGTGATACACCTGGCCAAGCTGGGCGACGTTATGGCCGAGATTGAAAAAAAGGTCGACCAGCCTGTAGTCAAAGAAGGCGTTGTCATCAGGGAGGGCGCCGGCGGCGAACCTGAGGTGGTTATCCTCGGCTTTATCCCCAGCGATCAGCGCCGGTTTTCTTATAACTTCGTCTTCGCGCTGTCTCTTACTATTATGAAAATCGCCGAAAAACACGGCGGTCGTGCCTATTCCACCGGGCTTTATTTCTCCGGCAAGGCCGGAAAGATACTTGGCAGGAATACCGTCCGCCGCCTTAAAGAATTCAAGAAGAAAGTGGACCCCAAAGGCATCCTCAATCCCGGCAAGGTACTTGACGGCGGTGCTGTGAGTAGCTTTATCAACCTCGCCCAGGCTTTCGAGCCCCTTATCCGCCCCCTGGGAAACCGCGTGACCACTCACATTGGAGAAAGGCCGACCAAGCCGGTGCGGGGCATCCCCGCCGATGTCGCCTGGTATGCCTACGGCTGCTCCCAGTGTGGCTATTGCGTCTCCGAGTGCGACCAGTTTTACGGGCGTGGCTGGGAGAGCCAGAGTCCGCGCGGCAAGTGGTACTGGCTGAGGGAATTTATGGAAGGCCGCGAGGAGTGGGACCAGTTCGCCGTCGATACCCAGATTGTCTGCACCTCCTGCGAGCTCTGCAACCTCCGCTGCTCGGCATCGCTCCCTATAGAGCCGTCCTGGATGAAACTGCGCGGCAAGCTTATTACCGACGATAAGAAGATGACCTTCCCGCCATTTGAGATGATGGCCGCTTCTCTCAGCAAGGAAGGCGATATCTGGGCCGCCTACCGTAAGGACCGCATTAACTGGTTCCCGAAAGAACTCCTGGAGAAACACGGCCCGTCCCACAAGGCCAAATACGCCTATTTCGCCGGTTGTACCGCCAGCTATGTCGAGACCGATATCGCCGAGGCCTCCGTCCGCCTCCTCGATGCCGCCGGCGTTGATTTCACCCACCTCGGCAACAAGGAGAACTGCTGCGGCACCCCCGTGCTCATGGCCGGTAAGTGGCAACTCTTCGAGCAGAATATGCGCCAGAACATCCATAACCTGAAACAAGCCGGCGCGGATACCGTCATTACCTCCTGCCCGGCCTGCGATATGATGTGGCGCCACAGCTATCCGACATGGGCGAAGAGACTCGGCATCGAGTACGACATCAAGACCATGCACTACAGCGAGGTTATCGCTGAAAAGATAAAGAACGGTGACTTCAAATTCCCGGGAGACAAGACAAAGAAGACCACCGTTACCTTCCATGACTCCTGCCATATGGGACGCGTTTCCGGCATCTATGACGCACCTCGCGAGCTCATTGAAGCCATCCCCAATGTCAACCTGGTGGAGATGGAGCATAACCGCGAGAAAGCCCACTGCTGCGGCAGCGTAATGACCCTCATCAAGGAACCGGATGTCGCCGAGGTCATCGGTACCGAGCGTATGACTGAGGCTGTCGAGACCGGCGCCGAGAAGATGCTGGCCGCCTGCCCCTGCTGCCAGTTCCAGTTCCGCGTCACCGCGGATAAACAGGACATCCCCATCGAGGTCGTGGACCTTTCCCGCTTCGCCGCCGGCGCTCTCGGGTTCGATTTCCCCGACCCCAACCCGGAAGTCCAGCGCCAGTGGGCTGTCTTCGATGCCATGATTAAACTCATGACCCCGGAAGGCTTTGCCCGGCTTATGGGCACAATGTGGCCGGAGATGATTGACGCCATGCCTTTCGGTATGGGCAAGATGATGCGCCTGATAGGTAAAATCCCCGGCGCTCTGAACCTGATGAAGCCGATGTTCCCCATACTCTTCCCCCGGCTCCTGCCGATGATGATGCCCAAGCTCATGCCCGCCATGCTCGAGCGCGTCGGCGCCACCATCCCGATGCCGGACTACATGAGAGAGCAGATGCCGGAAATCATGCCGAAGGTAATGGATAACCTCATGCCGCACATGATAGGCGATGTCGTGCCGCTGGTCACCCAGCCGATGATTGACTATCTAAGGGGACGAGAGTCTAAAGCGGCGGATTAGAATTGTATAAAGCATTAAGGGGAGCAGAAATGCTCCCCTTTTTTGTTGAATCCTAGTTTTGAGAATAAAATAAAGGTATTGTATATTCCTCCGCCATGGTTCGACAGGCTCACCACGAGCGATAGCATCACTCACCCTGAGCTTGTCGAAGGGGGTGTTTTCTACAAACCAGGAATGAGCAGAAATGCCCCCCTTTTTTATTTACATCAACAGCACTCCAGAACTACTTTATTTTGGCTGTAAGCTCTTTTACCCAGTCGGCGGCACGTTCCACCTCCCCCTCTTTCAGCGGGCCTTCCGTACCCGTTACAAAAAAACCCTCGGGATTAACAACGAGGTTACCACCCTTCGTTTTAAGGTTTTTACCGATTCTACCGGCGGCATAGCCGAAGATGCCGACCCATTTCGCCGATATTCTGGTATCGAACGCGGCTATATTCTTACCATTAACGGCATCCTTGGAAACTTTATCAAGGAATTTTTTCATCGTCGGGCTCGGTCTGCCTCCATGTGTGGGAGCACCAACGATAAGGAGGTCGACCGATTCCAGTTCTGGGATACTTACATCACCTGTGCGCAACACTTTCACATCACCGTCAATCCCGCTGCCGATAGCCTGCGCTATTTTTTCAGTATTACCGTAGACCGAGTCGTAAATCACTAAAGTATTCATTACGCACCCCCGCTAGTATTATACAGTGTAATCACTATCGGTAAAAGCAGCAAGGTATTTAAACAAAAAGAAGGGAGAGGTTCTAAAACCCCTCCCTTTTTCTAAAGCGCTGGCAATGTTCCTTCAAACGGCGGAACGCATCACCAGGCTGCTATATTATCTTCAGCGACGTTATTGGTCAGGTTCGTCTGGCCGGAGCCATCGGCATTCATCACGTAAATTTCAGAATCGACGTCACGGTCAGATGAAAAAGCTATCCTGGTGCCGTCAGGAGACCAGACCGGGGCCCAGTCATTCGAAACATTAGTTGTCAGGCGTGTCTGGTTGGAACCATCCGCACTCATCACGTAAATTTCGTGGGTACCATGGCGGTCGGTGTTGAAGACAATTTGATCGCCGCACGGAGACCATGCGGGAAAACAGTCGTTAAAAACGGCGGTGTTGCTCACGTTAACCAGGTTAGTGCCGTCGGCATTCATCACATAGACCTCATAATCGCCACTGCCCCGGGTAGTATTAAAGGCAATCTTGGTGCCATCGGGAGACCACACCGGATAGGTATCGTACCCGCCGTCATTGGTCAGGTTAACCGGATTAGTGCCGTCGGCATTCATGACATAGACTTCCCAGTCACCGTCTCGGTCAGAGGCAAAGGCGATTTTACTGCCATCGGGAGACCAGGCAGGATATTTATCGGACGCCGGATTATCGGTTAACCGGGCCTGGTTGGAGCCGTCCGCATCCATTACGTAGATTTCGCTATTGCCACCCCGGTCGGAGGCAAAGGCAATCCTATTGCCCAGGGGAGACCAAGCCGGGGTATTATCGGACGCTGCGTGATTTGAAACATTTGTCTGATTGGAGCCGTCGGCATTCATTACGTATATTTCATAATTGCCGTCCCGCTTTGAATGAAAAGCTATTTTACCCCGGGTCGAGAACAAATTCGAAACAAACGTACCTAATGTCACCTGGCTCAGCTTTCCGAATATAGTGTAGTAGCCGGGGGCTACAATGTCATCGGCATTGATCGTAAACATCAGGCAATCATCATCGTGGTCGTACTCGGCATCAGGGGATAGCTCTATCCACCAAGTTTTCAGACCCGTACGTACACCGTTGTTAATATTGTCGGCGAGACTGGATCTCCATACCTCCACCTCGAGACCTTCCGGTATATCCAGCGTCAGGGTTGCCCCCAAGGGTACCTCGCTGGCATTCTTGAGGGGCAGATTGAAAGAAACCCAGTCGCCCACGGCTATCTCGGCGGCTGCCTGGAAAGCGGTATTATCATCCGCAACCGCCCCGAAAAATCTATTGGGCGTATGGATGAATGTCCGGTGCATAAACACCTGCTGGGTCATATAGTCTGAGTTCGTGCCCTGGTACAGGAGCTTATTAAGGTCGCACGGAGACTGCCACACCGGGGTCTCTGCCAGCAGGGCCTGGCTGACCGCTACCGGGACCTCACCGGTGACCTTACCGGATAGCACCGTGCCCGCGGCGGCGCCGGCGCCGGTAACCACCAGCAAGATGACCGTCAGCAGCAAAGGCATCGTCCTTTTCCTGGTTTTTTTCCTCATCTACCTTCTCCTTTTAACTGTTTATAGCTACTTTTAGATTATTCTGTATATAAATAGCGCCCTATAAGGCACATTCCCGAGGCAAAGGTATATGCCTTAAGCCCCAGGATAAATTACTTTAGTGAAATTTTATAATGATACCTGTAGAGGCGATAGGTGCTGGGTAATATAACATAGTTCGTTTGAGAGACGGTGAGATAATGGAGGATAGATGAGGAATGACCTACTCCGGTTATATGGGAAGAAGACATCGGTTTTACCACCAGAGCTAAGTTCCGGCGGTATATCTACGAAAACAGCACGATAACCGTCCGGGAATGGCTGGACAGCGACACTGAATATTTTGTTTACGTACTGCAAGCTTATATAATATGAGATATATATCACTTTTATGCGCTGTTTTATCCATTAATATAAGAGTAAAGCGTAATTTCATACGGGGGTGATTTATGAAGATTACAGTCGTTGGCGCCACTGGCAACGTTGGGTCCTGTGCCGCCTTCAGTATTACGGAACAAAGACTCGCCGATGAACTTGTGCTGATAGACGACCCCCGGCCCGATTTGCTGGCGCTGCATGCCCTCGACCTAAATACGGCAGCCACCGGGCATGATATGCTGGTGCGGGCCGGCCACGCCGAAGACATCCGCGATTCTAATAT
>CAYYVO010000020.1:0-2873 GCA_964475175.1 uncultured Dehalococcoidaceae bacterium
TATGCTCCAGCTGGTTGCCTTTTAATGCTTTTTCCCAGCACTCCCGGTTGGGGCACAGATAAGCACCGCGCCCGTCTTTTTTACCAGTAATATCAATTTCCACAACACCCCCGGCACACCGCACCAGTCGTATCAGTTCCCGCTTGGGTTTTACCTGCCGGCAGGCCACACAGGTACGCTGCGGTACCGTTCTGGCTGCAGCCGGGTGATTAAGAGATATCCTCGTCTTCCTCCTCGATAGTATAATCGTGCCGGCCTTTTCTTACTTTTACGCCGTCTTCACCGGTATCTTTGGCATAGGTGGCACCCTTCTTCTTCTTTTTCTTGGTTGACTTGGTGGCGGACTTGGTCCGCCTGGGTGCCATTATATCTTCGGCGAAACGAAGTTGAGGTTTGCCTTCGGTATCCGCCGGCTCGAAGATAATCTGTGGCGGTGCCAGCAGCTCTTCCTCTATCGGTTCGGCTTCTTCCGTTACCGGCTCCTCGGCAATTCCTATTTCTTCTCCCGGGAGGGCGAGTTCTGCCAGTATCTCCTCGGGCAGCTCTTCTGCTACGGGTGTCTCAGCCACAGCTTCTACAGCTTCTTCAACCTCCGCTTCGGCTTCTTCCACTGCCGCGACCTCAGGCGCCGCTTTAACGGCTTCACGCTTTTCAGCTTCGGCCAGTGACGCGCTCTTGATATCTATGCGCCAGCCGGAAAGCTTGGCGGCAAGCCTGGCGTTCTGGCCTTCTTTACCGATTGCCAGCGATAGCTGCTTATCCGGGACGATAACGGTAGCTGCCTGGTCCCCTTCATTCAGTACGACGCTGACGATTTGCGCCGGACTCAGGGCGTTGGCTATAAAGGTGGCCGAGTCCGAATTCCACATAACGACGTCTATTTTTTCGCCGTTCAGCTCGTTAACGATATTCTGTATTCTAATACCGCGCAGGCCGACGCAGCAACCTACGGGGTCGATGCCTTCCTGCTTGGCGGCGACGGCGATTTTACTCCTGAAACCGGCCTCGCGGGCGATAGACTTTATCTCGACGGTCCCGTTATATACCTCCGGGACTTCAAGCTCGAACAGACGTCTCAGTAGCTCCGGGTGGGAACGGGATACGATGACCTTGGGGCCTTTGGCGGTGCGGGCCACCTGCAGGAGAACCACTTTCAGACGCTGGCCGATACGGTAACGCTCGGTACGCACCTGCTCGGGCGGAGGTAGAATAGCTTCGGTGCGGCCCAGGTCAATATGCACGTTACCCATCTCGAAACGCTGGACTACCCCGCTGACGACTTCTCCCTCTTTATCAGCGAATTCCTCGAAGATGGCGCTGTGTTCCGCTTCATGGAGACGCTGCAGGATAACCTGCTTGGCCGTCTGGGCGGCAATACGCCCAGCGTTGGCAGGGGTAGCCTCGATCATGACGGTGCCGTCAATCTCGGCATCTTCTTTGATAGCTTTAGCTTCTTCCAGGGAAATTTCGTATCGTTTATCGGCGGGCTTCTCGACTACGGTTTTTTCAGCCCATACCTCTACCTTGCCGTTGTTAGGATTTATCTTAACGGCAATGTTCTGGTTGGCGGAAAAATGGTCTTTCTTATACGCTGATACAAGCGCTGCTTCTACAGCGGTAAGAACCACATCTTTCGGCAGATTCTTCTCTGCCGAGAGCTGTGTTATGGCGAGCAAAAAATCGCTCTTCATTTCGGATGAAAACCTCCGATATACTTATTCAGTTTAAGTAATTAAAAAAGTGGGAATCAAACCCACTTTACTACATAACCATCTTCACTTTGCCAAAAAGAGTATAGCACAGTTTTTGCCAATATGCAAGATAGTGAGTGTTAAAAATGTACAATATCTATTGCAGGGCTTCATCGAAGAAAGTTACAATTCTATCGGTATATTCCTCCGGATTTGTATTATAGGCCTGCACGTGGTCGGCACCGGGGGCAATCCACAGTTCGTTTTCAGGATTATCCGAGGCATCATATAGTCTGTTTACATCGTCCAGCGGAACAAAAGTGTCCTCCGCGCCGTGGATGAAAAGGATGGGTCGGGGAGAAATATCGGCCACGCAGGCCACCGGTTCCACGGCCTGGAAGTCCACGCCGTAGATAATTTTTATCATAAACAGCGATGGAGTCAGGAAGAATTCGGGGAATCCGGTGCGCGCCTTGAACTCCCGCGCCATGATGCCGGCGAGGTCGGCGTAGCAGCTATCGGACACTATGGCGTTGATATCCTCATTCTCCGGTGCGGTCAACAGCGCCGCGGCCGCGCCCATGGAGAAACCCAGCACGCCGATACGCTCGAAACCACGCCCCTTGACGTAGTCTAAGGCACCGACCAGGTCCCGTTGCTCGTAGTAGCCGGCAGACATCCTTTCGCCGCCGGACTCGCCGTGGCCGCGTAAATCGAACATCAGCACGCTAAAACCACAGTCAACAAGACCCGAAGCGATACCCAGGGTATTTATAGAAGGATCGGCGCGGTGCATGTCTCCGCCGTGAAGGATGATTATCACGCGATTGCTATCCCCGGCGGGGAGGTACCAGCCGCGTAAATCGAGGTTATCCTCCTGACTGGTGAACGATACGTCTTCGTATTCAAGTCCGAGGTCGGTGGGGCTATCCTCCAAGGGCACCCGCTCCACGCGGGTCGCGGTATAGCCCAGGTAGACCGACATGCCCAGAAACGCAATTACAATTACCGCGACGATGGCGATAATCGTTTTAAGCCACCGCTTCATGACAGAATGATCCTCATCTCATATTCCGGGACTATTATATAATTATAGGCCTCTGGGTTAAATAAAACACTGCTTTCCCACCTCCCTCGTTCCCCGCCCCGTTTTTCTTGCCGCTATTCCGCCTCCCACGGTTG
>CAYYVO010000020.1:2883-12897 GCA_964475175.1 uncultured Dehalococcoidaceae bacterium
AGGAGTGAAACGACGAAGCAATCCGTATCATACGGCTTCACTGCGTTACCCCGCCACAGCCTTTTCATTGGCCGCCAAGACGAGTATAATTAATATTGTGTCCTTTAAAAACAGTCTCTCATTTGAGGAGTGAATGAGTTGGATATTGGGGAACTGAAGACTGCGATAGCCGGGGAGATAGACGCGCGTTTCCAGGAACTTGCCGACCTGAGCCGGAAGATACACGATAATCCTGAGGTGGCTTTCGAGGAGCACAAGGCGGCGAAATGGATTACCCGGTACTTGGAAAGTGAGGGGTTTGAGGTTGAGAGGGGTATCTGCGAACTCCCGACGGCTTTTCGGGGGAGGTACGGCACCGGGGAACCGGTAATTGCTATTCTGGCCGAGTATGATGCCCTGCCCAAGTTGGGACATGCCTGCGGTCATAACCTTATTTCTACCAGCACCGTTGCCGCCGGGGTAGCTTCTAAGCGGGCAGTGGATGGGCTGGGCGGCAGCGTTGTGGTTTTCGGCACCCCCGGCGAAGAGCTGTTCGGCGGTAAGGCTGTCATGGTGGAGAGGGGCGCCTTTGAAAAAGTGGACATGGCGATGATTGTCCATCCGGGCGGGGGTAACATGGTGACAATGAACACCCTTGCCTGCGAGACACTGGAGGTAGAATTCACCGGCAGGGCGGCCCATGCCGCGGCCGAGCCGGAAGTTGGTATAAATGCTTTGGAGGCGATGATTCAGTCCTATAATGCCGTCAATTCACTGAGACAGCATATCAAGGACAGGGCGCGTATCAGCGGTATTATTACAGACGGCGGGGAGGCGGCCAATATAGTGCCGGCCCATACCGCCGCTACTTTTATCGTTCGCGCCGAAGAAGATATATATCTTGAAGAACTAAAAGAGAAAGTCATCAACTGTTTTACGGGCGCGGCAGTGGCTACCGGGGCCGAGTTGAAATACAAGTGGGGCGAGCACTATGCCCCCATGAATAATAACATGACCATGGCCCGGCTTTTCAGAGACAATATGAATTCGCTGGGGCACTCCATACGGTTGGGCGATAACACCATGACGACCTTCAGCACGGATGTCGGCAATGTGAGTCAGATACTGCCGGCGATTCAGCCGCTGGTATCCATAGCCCCCGCAGAGGTTATGATACACACTCCGGATTTTGCGGAAGTTGCCGGTACCGAGGATGCGCTGCTGCGTATTCTGGAAGCCGCCAGGGCAATAGCCATGACGGTAACCGACCTTCTGGCCAGCCCGGAAACAGTCGAAGAAGTCCGGAAAGAGTTCCGGAAAAGTAAATAACCACGGGATTTGTTCTGTAATATTATTGTAAATAATATGGAAATTTATCTAGGTATTGATGTCGGGTCTGTTACTACCAAGCTGGTCGCGCTGGATGCAGCCGACGAGTTGCTGGCAAGCCTGTACCTGCCTACCGGGGGCAGACCCGTGGAAATGGTACAGGAGGGTCTCAGGCAAGTAAAACAGCAGTTGCCGGAGTCCGCTGAAACAAAGGGTGTGGCTACCACCGGCAGCGCCCGCTACCTGGCGGGAGAATTAGTCGGGGCCGACCTCGTAAAGAACGAGATTACCTGTCAGGCGGTGGGCGCTATTCAGTATGTCCCCGAGGTTCAAACGGTTATTGAAATCGGCGGGCAGGACAGCAAGATTATCATTATACGCGAAGGTATGGTTGCGGACTTCGGTATGAACACGGTTTGCGCCGCCGGCACCGGCAGCTTTCTGGACCAACAGGCAGCGCGCCTTAAAATGAGTATTGAGGAGCTATCGCGGCGGGCGCTTTTAAGTAAGTCTCCGGTGCGTATTGCCGGGCGGTGCACTGTTTTCGCCGAGTCGGACATGGTGCATAAGCAGCAGACCGGCCATAATACCGACGATATTATTTATGGCTTGTGCCAGGCGCTGGTACGTAACTACCTCAGTGACGTCGGTTCGGGCAAGGATGTACAGTCGCCCGTCGTCTTCCAGGGAGGTGTTGCCTTTAACCGGGGCATTGTCAGGGCGCTGCGGGAGGAACTGCAGACAGAGATAATAGTACCGCCCCACCACGAGGTTACGGGGGCAATCGGCGCAGCTTTGCTGGCCCGTGAGAATTCGGTTGCCAGTCGCGACGGCAGCCGGTTCAAGGGATTCGATATCAGCAATATAGCATATCAGACCACATCGTTTGAGTGCCGGAAATGTCCTACCTCCTGTGAGGTGGTCCGGCTTTTGGAGGGTGGTGAGGTTATAGCCAGCTGGGGAGGACGCTGTGATATATGGGAAAGAAGTCTCGTAAAACAGGAGAACAGCTGAAGAGCATGAAAATAGCCGTTGATGCCGCCGGTGGTGATTACGCCCCCCACGAGGTAGTAAAAGGGGCGATAAAAGCCGTCCAGGAATACGGAGTGGAAATCGTCCTGGTGGGCAGGAAGAATGTCCTGCGCAAGCTGGCGGATAAATCGTTGAGCAAGACCGGCATTACGATAGTCGATGCCAAGCAGGTTATCGACTTCGGCGAACATCCCATGAAGGCTATTCAGGACAAGCCGAACTCATCGATTGTAGTCGGCATCAATCTCCTCAAGAGCGGCGACGCCTCGGCTTTCGTTTCGGCGGGGAATACCGGCGCGGTAGTTGGCTCGGCGCTGCTGATTCTCGGCAGGGCTAACGGGGTCAGTCGACCGGCTATTGGCTGTTTCCTCGATACCATATCTTCCATTCCGCCGCTCCTGGTAGACGCTGGGGCCAACGCAGATTGCCGTCCGGAGCATCTTTTAGAGTTCGCCAGGCTGGGTTCCTTATATAGTCAGCACCTGTTAAAAATAGAAAAGCCGAAGGTGGGACTGCTCAGCAACGGCTCCGAGGGCGGTAAGGGCAACCGTCTGACGCAGGAGACTTACAAGCTGCTTAAAGAAGACAGCGATTTGAATTTTATCGGTAACCTGGAAGGGCATGATATCGTAAAAAGAACCGCAGACGTTATCGTGACTGATGGTTTCACCGGAAATATAGTCCTCAAGACTATCGAGGGTTTTAGTGACAATTTCCTGACATCAGTGCGGCAGATTGGGCATATATTTTCCACAGCTTCGCGCCTGCGCGGGCGTGACCTGCTTCGTGATATCGGGCTGACATCCTGGGCCCAGAAACTGGACTATACCGAGTACGGCGGAGCATGTCTTCTGGGAGTAAGCAGCAATGTTATAATCGCCCACGGTCGTAGCAAGGCACGTGCTATTAAAAATGCCATAGGTCTGGCTAAAGAAACGATAGAAAGCAACATAACGGAAAAAATCAGGGAGGAAAAATATGAGCAAATCAGTGGAGATTGAAGAAGCCAAATTTGAAGATGCAGTTTTAAAGTCGACAATCCCGGTACTGGTCGATTTCTGGGCTCCGTGGTGCGGACCCTGCAAGATGGTGGACCCGGTGGTCGATGAACTGGCGGAGGAATATGACGGCAAGGTGGACTTTTTTAAAGTAAACGTTGATAATAACGCCAAGATAGCCAGCCAGTACGGCGTGATGAGCATACCAACATTGATTCTCTTCAAAGACGGTCAGCCCCTTTCAAATATCGTCGGCTTCCGGCCCAAGGAAGAACTGAAGAAGAGTATCGATACAGCCCTGTAACTGGAACCTTTCGTGCCCACATTCCCGGCAGTTCGTATGAATTGAGTTGTTTTTGCCCCGGGGGTGAGGGCACAAAGTTGACAATAATATGTGGATGTGATGGGAGGTAATATAAATGAGTGAATCACCCGCAAAATACGATATCATAATAATCGGCGGAGGGCCCGCCGGACTCAGCGCGGGTATTTATACTGCCAGGTCCAGACTGAAGAGCCTCCTTATCGAGAGGGGGGCTATCGGGGGGCAGATAATCAATACCGAGTGGGTGGAGAATTACCCCGGTTTTAACGATGTTGTCAGCGGTATCGATTTGACCGAGGCCATGCATAAACAGGCGACGAAGTTCGGGCTGGAAACGCTGGTGGCTGACGTGACCGGGTTAGATGCTTCTGGCAAGCAAAAGTTGGTCAAGACCTACAAGGGTGATTATACCGCCGGGGCGGTAATCATCGCCGGTGGTTCGGAACGCCAGAAGCTGGGGATCCCTGGAGAAGCCGAGTATACCGGGAAAGGCGTATCGTACTGTGCTACCTGTGACGGCGCTTTCTTTACGGATAAAGCGGTAGCGGTGGTAGGCGGCGGCAACGCCGCCCTTACCGAGGCACTTGAGCTTACCAAGTTCGCTACTAAAATAACGGTAATACACCGCCGTGACGAGTTGCGAGCCACCAAGATATTGCAGGAGAAAGCGTTTGCAGAGTCCAAGATAGAGTTTCTCTGGGATAGCGTAGTGGAAGAAATAACCGGAGAGACCTTCGTGGAAAGTCTGACTGTCCGCAACGTAAAAACGGAAAAGAAGACGAAACTGGAAGTCTCCGGCGTTTTCATGGCGGTCGGGTTCAAACCGAATACGGAATATCTCAAGGATGTCGTTAAGCTCGACGATATCGGCACTGTTATAACCAATGAAAAGATGGAGACCAGCATCCCGGGAATCTTTGCCGCCGGTGATATACGCAGTAACTCCATCAGGCAGGTTATTGCCGCCGCCGGTGATGGTGCTGTAGCAGCCATCAGCGCCGAGAGGTATATCGGCGGGTAAGTCAGACTTTTTTCTGGAGAATTTTCAAAAAATCAGAGCCCCACGCTTGGAGGGGTATTGACGCATTTTCCGTATGGTAAATATAATGAGCAGTAATCAATAGAAGGAGAGACTTGTGAAGGTTATTTTTCTTGAAGATGTATCCGGTGTGGCCAGGGCAGGTCAGTCCCGGGAAGTGGCTGACGGCTACGCCAGGAATTTTTTATTGCCCCGTAAACTGGCTGTCCAGGCCAGCTCCCAGGCCTCGACAGCGTTAGAAGCCCAGCTTAAGAGGATTGTCAAGCGGCAGGCGATAGAAGAAGAAGAGATGGCCGAGCTGGCTAAAAAACTGGAAGGTATGGAAATCACCATTAAAGCCAAGGTCGGCGAGAAGGAACGTCTCTATGGTTCGGTTACCGGCGCTGATATTGCCAGTGCGCTCGGTGAGAATGTTGGTCAGGAGATTGACAAGAGGAAGATTGAGCTGAGCGAGCCCATCCGACAGGTCGGCACACATGATGTGATGGTAAAGTTTACTCATGACATAACCGCCGGAATAAAAGTAACGGTTATTTCAGACGCGGTAGCGGAAGAGAAGGAAGAAACAGCAGAGAAAGCCGAAGAGCCCGAGGCGGCAGAGAAGGCGGAGAGCGAAGAAACGGCAGAGAAGGCTGAGGAGCCGGAGACTGAGGAAAAGCCTAAAAAGAAAACCAAGGCGAAATTAGCCGAAAAAGCTAAAGCTAAAAAATCAAAACGGACCAAAGCCACAGAAGCTAAAAGTGAAGAAGCTGAGACCAAAGTCGAGGAGCCGGTGGCGGAAGAAGTAAAAGAAGAAGAGACAACGGAAGGGGCAGAGGAGAAAGAATCTGGTGAATGAAGTCAGGCTGCCGCCGAGTGATAACGACGCCGAAGAAGCGGTTATAGGGTCGCTGCTGATTGACGGAACGGCTATCTTTCAGATAGCCGACTTCCTGCAGGCAACCGATTTTTATTATGAGCAGAACCAGTGGCTTTATGACGCATGTTTCTCGCTCTACCAACGCGATGAAGCCATTAACCAGGTCACGCTGGCCCAGGAACTTTCGAGGCAGGGGAAGCTGGAAGCTTGCGGCGGCGCCGCGCGGCTGAGCTACCTGATATCGGTATGTCCCACCTCTCTCGATATCGAACACTATGCCCGGATTGTCTATCGCCTGTCGGTGATGCGCCAGATGATAATCGCCGGCGACCGCATTGCGAGTATCGGCCACGAGGCAGGCCCGGATGTCGAGGACAGCCTGGCCCGGGCGGAAAGTATATTGTTCGGACTGCGTCGCGGACAGGGAGGCAGCGACCTGACACATATCCGGCAGGTGCTGGATAAATACTTTGAAGTGGAGCCGGATGCTACCGAGGACAGGCCGGAACATCTGCCTTTTGTGCTCTCCGGATTTACCGGCCTGGATGAATTCCTGAATGGTTTTCAACGCGCCGACCTGGTGATAGTGGCCGGGCGACCCAGCATGGGTAAGACGAGTCTGGCGCTGAATATCGCTCGCAATGCTGCCATCGAGCACCGGGCGTGTGTTGCCCTTTTCAGCGTGGAAATGGCCAGGGATTCTCTGGTGATGCGCCTGCTCTCCAGCGAGTCCGGCGTTAATGCCCGCCGTCTGCGTTTTGGAGAGCACAAGGACGAGAACGAGGAAAGGCGGGTCATGGAAGCTACCGGCGTCCTTTCCGAGTCGCCTATATACATCGACGATACGCCCATGCTTCGTATGGCGGAGATGCGCAGCAAGGCGCTCCGCCTGAGTTACGAGCGCGGCATAGATATGGTAATCATCGACTACCTGCAGTTGATGGAGGGGGAGGGGCACCGGGGCGAAAACAGGGTGCAGGAAATAAGCTATATCTCCCGTTCGCTCAAGGCGCTGGCCCGCGAGTTGAATGCGCCGGTACTGGCGGTATCGCAGCTGAGCCGTGCCGTAGAATGGCGTGCCTCGCATGAACCTCAGCTTTCCGACCTCCGTGAAAGCGGCAGCATCGAGCAGGATGCGGATGTAGTCCTCTTTATTTATCGGGATGAATACTATTATAAGAACGAAGAAGAATGGCTAGCCGCTCATCCGGACCGTGAATACCCGCGCGAAGAAGCCGATGTCATTATTGCCAAACACCGTAACGGTCCGACCGGCCGGGTGAAACTGCGTTTCCGGCATAATCTGGCCAAGTTCGAGAGCCTTGGTAGCGTGGAGCCGACGTTATTATGAAGCAGTTCAACGGTTTCCCCGCCCGGACAGAATTCACCCCGATTCCTAACGCGTTTTTCAGCAGCCTTCTGCTACAGATAGAAGATATAGCTGAGCTGAAAGTGACCCTTTTTGTCATAGCGGCTCTTTATCGTAAGAAAGGCTACCCCCGCTTTGTGAGTTATAGCGAGATGCTGGGTAACACCGGCCTGTTGCGCAGTATAAAAACAGATAAGGAATCGCCGGAGGAGGCACTGCATACGGCTCTGAGAATGAGCGCCGAGAGAGGCACTTTATTGCGACTGGTGCTGGATAATGATGGCGCATCGGAGGACGTCTATTTACTTAATGACGAATCCGGACGGCAGGCGGTGGCTAAAATCGAAAGCGGTGAGCTAGAGTTGGCAGGGCTCAAGTCCGGCAGGAAGATTTCTGTCGAGGTTGAAGAACTGCCGGATATCTTTACCCTTTACGAGCAGAACATCGGCATGCTGACGCCCATAATTTCAGATGAGCTTAAAGACGCGGAGGAGCATTATCCGCAGGACTGGATTCGGGACGCTATCAAAGAAGCCGCTTTGAACAATAAACGCAGCATAAAATATATCGCGAAGATTCTGGAGAGTTGGTCAGCGGAAGGTAAAAGCGATGGAACATATCAGCGAGATTCTAAAAAGACAGACCCAGACAAGTATATCAAGGGAAAATACGGACACATGGTCCGGCGCTGAAGAGGACGTACAGGAAAGTCCAGAATGTCCGGTATGCAAAGGCGCCGGAATTGTACATCCGCGGCTGCCGTCAGGAGAGCCGGACTACAGTCGGGTTGTTCCCTGCAGCTGCACCAAAACCGAACAGGACAGCGAAAAACAGAGTCGCTTACAGCGCTACAGCAACCTGGGCTCCCTGACCCGTTTCACCTTCGAGAATATGGAGTCGCGGGGAAAGAGCGGTCACCCCGGGAACCAGCAGCAGTTCGAGAGTGCTTACAAAGCCGCCGCTGCTTTTGCCACTGAGCCGAAGGGCTGGCTGGTTCTCGTCGGTCCCAGCGGCAGCGGTAAGACACACCTCGCGGCAGCCATCGTCAACGAGCGCATCAATCAAGGCCAACCGGCCTTCTATATCAGCGTCCCGGACCTACTCGACCACATAAGGGCATCCTATAATCCCGATAGCGAGATACCCTATGATGAGCTTTTCGACCAGGTGCGCAACGCCCCGCTGCTGGTGCTGGATGACTTAGGCGCACAGTCCGGCACGGACTGGGCCAGGGAGAAACTCGACCAGTTGTTGAACTCTCGTTTCAATAACGAATTGCCGACTGTTATCGTTTCCATTACGCCTATAGACCAGATGGAGGAGCGGCTGCGCACCCGCCTGACCGACACGCGATTGTGCCAGGTCTATATACTGGCGGATGAATCACCCACCCCCGAATATGCCTGGGGCCCGGAATTCGAACTGCAGAAAAAGATGACCTTTATCAATTTCAAGCGGCGGAATAACCTGTCTATAGAACTTCAGGACAACCTGGACGAAGCATATCGTATCGCTTTCGATTTCGCCAAGAACCCGGAAGGCTGGCTGGTCTTTATGGGTGAAACCGGCTGCGGCAAGACCCACCTGGCCGCCGCTATCGTAAACTATCGTTATGAAGCGGGTAAGCCCGCGCTGTTTGTGGTCGTCCCTGAGTTCCTCGACCACCTGCGTTCGGCGTTCAGTCCGGAGAGCAAGGTGTCTTACGACACCCTTTTCGAAAGCGTCAAGACGGCGCCGCTGCTTGTCCTGGACGACTTCGGAGAACAGTCCACCACACCATGGGCACGCGAAAAGTTGTACCAGCTTATCAACTATCGTTACAACAGCAGGCTGCCTACCGTTTTCACCACCCGCTATTCCTTCGACGAGATTCTGGGAGAGGTCGACCCGGCTATCAGTTCACGGCTGGTCGACCAGAATACCAGCGTTCCTTTTAATATCATGGCGCCGGATTATCGCGGGGACCGGCGTGCCGCCAATAAGCGAACATCCCCGCGCGGCAAGACAGGACGCAGCCGCTAAGCCTTTTTTTAAGGCTTGTCAATGTCCTTGAACGATAACGCCCCGGTAGGACATACCTCGATACATTTATGGCAGTCCAGGCACCTTTCGGCGCCGATGGGTTCATCGGCAAAGGTGGTCATCACCCTTTCGAAACCACGATGGGCGAATCCTAGAACGCCCGAGTTAACGTCACGGCGGCAGGTCCAGACGCACCGTCCGCAGAGGATGCACTTATTGGGGTCGTAGGTAAAGAGCGGATTGCTGTCGTCCACCGGAAGGTCACGCAACTGTAGCCGGAAACGCTTGGGCTTGAGCTTGCTGCCGATGTGGCGGGCTATCTTTTGGAGCTCACAGGCTTTATTAGCCGGGCAATGAGCGCAATTGAGGGCGTGAGAAGCCATGAGTAGCTCGAAGCCGGTACGGGCCAGTTCCAGGGCATTTTCACCCTTTGTATTCACCACCATGCCGTCGGCAACTTGCTCCGTGCAGGCGGTGACCGGCTCTTTTTGTCCATCTATCTCCACCCAGCAGAGTCGGCAGGAGGCACTCGGCTCTTTTCTATCGCGGATGGCACACAAATTAGGGATGTAGATATCGTTATCCAGCGCCGCCCAGAGAATTTTCGTTCCTTCTTTAGCGGTTACCTTCTTGCCGTCTATGGTCAGCGTTACCGTCTTCATTTTCCGGGGACCTCGCTCGGCGGTGACAGCTTTACGATGGCGTTGTACTGCGGCGGACAGGAGGTCAGGCAGGTGCCGCACTTGACGCACTTCTCTTGGTCGATTACCTTGATTCTCTTTTTGTTGGGGCTGATGGCCTCCACCGTGCAGGTGCCGATACAGGCATCGCAGGAGCGCTCGCACTTGTCGGGGAGGATATAGTAGGCAATGAGGTGCATGCACATCAGGGCGGGGCACCTGCCCAGCTCGATGTGCTCGCGGTACTCGTCACGGAAATAGTGTAGGGTGGTGAGGATGGGATTGGGGGCCGTCTGTCCCAGCCGGCACAGCGACCCGGCCTTGACTTCTTCAGCCAGCTTCTCGAGTTTATCCAGGTCTTCTAGCTTTCCCTCACCCCGGG
>CAYYVO010000021.1:0-12891 GCA_964475175.1 uncultured Dehalococcoidaceae bacterium
ATATCGAGTGAAACAAGGTGACCGCATAGCACAATTGATTATATTAAACTTAGCGAATCAAGCTATAGAAAATATTGCTGTTGTAGATCAACTCGATGATTCTCAACGGGGATCAAGTGGATTCGGGGCAAGCGGTAAGTGAGGCCCCCTTGGCATCATCCCAAATTTAGTAGCATTACTGCCTATAGTCCGGTCGTGGTTTTAGAATACTTCTTCGGAGATAAGACAATTTATTCATAGGGAACTATCGCTTGTTTTGTATAATTCATGAGAAATTATTGCTATTTGTTGTTATCCGATTTTTAATTTAAGGCAAAATCAAGCTTGATTTAAGCTGGCGTATAATGTAAGTTATACGCAGCTTCCAAACCGGCAGAATTTCAAAATTTTTCACGTCACCAAACGCTTATGGTGGCCTTTGTTCCCTCAAGACAAGCCATTGTGGTATGATTTAATCAAAATAATGATTAGGTAGGCACAAAAATGAAGAGCAGACCTGTAACTCGGCTTACAGGTTTACTTGGCTCTTGTCCCGTCCGGGGTCAGTTCTCGCCGATATGAAGAAATCCCCTTTGACAATACCGCTTTTCCCTTTATTTTGAGAGATAGGTCACATCGGATTTGCCCAATAAGGTATAATATGGGACATATGGATTCTATAAGAACACAAAGGACTCAGGTGCGCGACCTGAAACCGGAGCGCGAGCAATTCCTCGCTGAGGTCCTTGAAGGGCTACAAAAACCGCAAAAAGAGCTCCCCTGCAAGTATCTCTACGATGAGCGAGGCTCGTCTCTGTACGAACGCATCTGCACACTCGACGAATACTATCCTCCCCGCACGGAAACGGCGATTATTCGTGATAATATCGATGAAATAGTCGGGCTACTGGGTCCGAATACATGCCTTATCGAATACGGCTGCGGCAACTGCGCCAAGACCCTCATCGTCCTGGACCGTCTCGAAGAACCGACCGCCTTTGTGCCTATAGATATTTCCGGTGAGCAACTACGCTGCGTCTCCCGTGAGCTTGAATGGAATTATCCTGAGCTGGAAATACTGCCCGTTTGTGCCGACTATACTAATGATTTTGAGCTTCCGGTACCGGAACTAAAACCCGACCGCCGCACCGTCTTTTTCCCGGGATCGACCATCGGAAACTTCCATCCTGTACCGGCTCAACACTTTCTCAAACGTATCGCCAATAAATGCGGCCCCGGTGGCGCTCTGCTCATCGGAGTCGACCTTAAAAAAGACCCCGGCGTTCTCCACCGTGCTTACAACGACCGCGAAGGCGTCACCGCGGCTTTCAACCTCAATCTACTCCACAGGATTAACCGGGAACTCGATGGCGATTTTGAAACGGATAACTTCCGGCACTATGCCTTCTATAACCCCCGGGAAAGCCGGGTAGAGATGCACTTGATAAGCCTCGAAGAGCAGCTTGTTCATCTTGACAACGCTACTATTCGCTTTAAAAAGGGTGAAAGTATCTGGACGGAAAGTTCGTATAAATACAGCTTGAAAAGTTTCTCACAGCTGGCCGGTAACGCCGGATTCGATGTGGAGCGTGTCTGGTGTGATGAACGCCAGTGGTTCAGCGTGCAATACCTTGTAGCCAGATGAACTCATCAAATTATTCGTGTTATTCACTGAAATTTTACCTTCCTAAAACAACCCTGTTATAATTAATATGTATTTATATGAGAATCGGAGCTTTTGAAGTTAACGAGCCCTTGCCAGAGCTGAAGGAGCCTCATGCCTTTGCCATGCTGGAGCCGTGGATAGACGCCGGTGATGTGGGGACTTTAACCCTCTCCTGGCTGGAAGAATATACTCAGGCCAGGCCGCTGGCCGAACTGGTAAGACCCGGGGATTTCTTTGACTTCACCCGCTACCGGCCATTGACTTTCTGGCGCGGTGGCCAGAGAGAACTCGACATTCCCAACACTCGCATTACCTACAGCCGGCAGAAAGAAGGCCATGACTTCCTGTTTCTTCATCTCCTGGAGCCGCACATGCTCGGTGAAACATATGTCGAATCTATTTTAGAGATACTGGAGAAGTTCGGCACCATGCGTTACAGCCTAATCGGCAGCATGTACAACTTCGTACCCCACACCAGGCCACCGCTGGTATACGGCAGTGCGTCCACCAAAGAATTGCAGGACGAACTTGAAAAAACAGGTGTATCGTCGAGTAACTATGAAGGGCCGACGACCATCTGCTCCCTTATTTCACAGAGGGCAATGGAGTGGGGTGCTGAAAATATCACCATGATTGTGAGCCTGCCTCAGTACACACATTTAGACCAGGACTATATCGGCCTGGTAAGGATTCAAGGGATTCTTTCTTCTTTATACGGTATACCGGTGCCCGAGGAAAGCGTCAGCAGGGCCCAGCGACAGCGTGAGCAAATCAATGCAGCCGTAGCCGGGAATCCGCAGGTACAGGAAATACTTGAACAGCTCGAAGAGACTTATGACGCTGGAGCCAATACGCCACTCGAAACTGAGGAACCTCCTCCCCTGTCGCCGGAGGTTGAAAAATTCCTCCGGGAAATGGAACGGCGTTTCCGGCGGGAATAACAAGCACCCGTCTTTTTATCCCCACCCTATTTACAGGGCATCATCCGCACTGTGTTCTTCTCTACCAGCACCTTCTCCAGTGCCACCAGAGTCTCTTTGATATCCTTTTCTGTAGTATCGCTGGAGAGTGAGAACCGCACCGAGCAGTGAGCTTCCTGTTCCGTCCTGCCCATGGCAATGAGTACGTGCGTCGGCTCCGGCGACCCCGATTTACAGGCGGAGCCGGAGGATAGGGCGATGCCGTGCTGGTTCATGGCAATTACTATAGATTCACCGCGGAGTCCGGGCAACGTCAGATTCAGCGTGTTGGGCAAACGCTTTTCGCGATGACCGTTCAACCGGGCATCCGGCACCAGCTTCCTGATACCTTTCTCCAGTTTATCCCTCAAAGACTGTATTCGTGTGGCGTCTCCGAGTGTGTGCGCCGCCAGTTCCGCCGCTTTTCCCAGCCCTACAATAGCCGGGATGTTTTCCGTCCCCGCCCTGATTCCGCCCTCCTGGCCGCCGCCGTGAATCAGCGGCTCAAGCTCCACCTCCTTTTTAACGTACAGGGCCCCGATGCCTTTGGCGGCGTGGAATTTATGGCCGGAGATGCTGAGCATATCAACACCGAGTTCTGCCACGTCTACCCCTATTTTCCCTGTTGCCTGTACGGCGTCGGTATGAAACAGGACACCCTTCTCATGGGCGATTTCACACAGTTCTTTTATGGGCAGGATAGTGCCGACTTCATTGTTGGCCAGCATAATCGAGACCAGGATTGTGTCCCCTGATATAGCGTCTCTTAGTTTTTCCGGGGCAATCCAGCCGTCTTCATCGACGTCCAGATATGTAACACGAAAACCGGTTTTCTCCAGGAATTTGCAGACGTTTAACACGGCCGGGTGCTCAACGGTAGTGGTAATGATGTGGTTCCCTTTTTCGCGGTAGGCAGACGCTACCCCTTTGATAGCCAGGTTATCGGCTTCAGAGCCGCCGCCCGTAAAGATAATCCTCCGCGGCGAGGCGTTGATAAGCGCGGCCACCTGCCGGCGCGCCTTTTCCATGGCCTCATGGGCCTCTTTACCCGCATCGTGAATGCTGGAGGGATTGCCGTGGGCGGCAGCCAGGTACGGCAGCATGGCGTCGCGCACCTGCTCCGCCACCGGAGTGGTGGCATTGTTATCGAGGTAAATACATCTTTCCGCCTTTTTCCGCCGGTACACGGGCGTAACGGTGCGGCAGACGCCGGCGGTGGTTTTCTCACCGCCCGTCGCCTTCCCCGCTTCCACTTTAACGACATCGCAGAGAAGGGCTTTAAAGACAGGAAAGCCGGAGATATTATCCAGATTGCTCAGGTCCGTCAGTTCATTGACGTTACATTCCCGCCAGGCTTCCGGCCCCACCGGCGTGCCCCCGCCGATGGCGCAGTCGATGGCGCCCGGTAAAATATCGTCTGTAACCTTTGCCCGGAACGGTACGCTGCCGCGGGGCGTTACGACCTTTACAAGGTCGCCGCTCTCTATATCCCTGGCGGCGGCATCTTCTGTATTGATATCCACGGTCGGCTCGGGATAGTCCTCCACCAGTCCCGGGACGTTATGGTGCTGGGAGCAAAAATCATTGCGGGTACGAGCCCCGGAGTTAAAAACCAGCGGAAATTCCCCGGCTACCGGGGGACTGCCCAGCGGGCCTTCAACAGGCTCGATGTACCTGGGCAGCGGCTCGTGGCCGTATTCCTCAAGAATAGTCGACCATATTTCGAACTTACCGGTAGGCGTATCGAAGCCAGGCTTGCCGTCCGGGCGCAGACCGCCTTTCTGCCATTTCTTGTACTCCATCATGGGATTGGGCAGCTTTACCCAGCCTCCTGCTGCCCTGATATCTTCGAGCGTATAACCGGAGTCCTTCAGGGCCAATCGCACCATCTCGTCCTCGGTCTGTGGAAAAAGGTGACCGTACCCCAAGCGTTCGGCCAGCTCCGCCATGATGAGGTAATCGTTACGCGCCTCTCCCAGCGGTTTTATAACTCTCTCCCGCAGGCGGAAAATCAGGCCGTACACCATATACGACTCGTCTTCGAACATCGTCGCCGCCGGCAGCACGATATCGGCATAGGCAGCGTCGGCTGTCATCTGTCGGTCGATACATACAAGGAAGTCAAGCTTTTCAAGCGTCTCGCGCCATAAGGGGGTCTCCGGCCAGGAGGTTAGCAACGAAGCGCCGTGGATAATCAACGCACGGATATTATACGGGTCCCCGTGCAACACCGAGTTCACTATCCCGACGGCATGGGATTCTCCGCGGAAGTGGTTATAAAGGGGAAAATCCTCCCGTCCGACCGCTTTTTGGAGTTCGGGATTCTCCTGATTGCTGGAATGATTTATCGGAAAGTTATTATCGAACATGGCCAGCCCGATACCGCCGGGCACATCGAGTTGATTAGCCAGCGCAAAAAGCGTATAAACAGCCCGTGCTGCCTGCACACCGCTATTGGAAAACTCCAGCCCCGTATACATCAGGGGGCAGGCGCCATTGGCATTAGCGATACGGCGTGCCAGGTCGCGGATGGTCTCAGCAGGTACGCCGGTAATCGTCGCCGCCACCTCGGGGCGGAAATGCTGGGTATAAGTCTTCAGTTCTTCAAAACCGTGACACCAGTTATCGGTAAAGTCTTCATCAAAGAGTTCTTCATCAATCAGCACTTCAATTAAACTCAAAGCAAGCGCGCCGTCGGTGCCGGGGCGGATGGGTATCCACTGCGCGCCGGTAAGGTCGACGGTCTCGGTGCGGCGGGGGTCGATAACGACGATATCAGCACCGCGTTGTGCGGCCGCTTCCAGACGGTGCATGTCCACCGGAGGCGAATCCGTGGCGGGATTAGTACCCCACACAACCACCATTTCAGCGTTCTCGATATCCTGGAACATACTGCTTCCCGCCCGGCCTATGGTAACCTGGGGGGCAATAACATGCAGGGACACATAGCAGAGTGCGCCGACGCCCGTAGTATTGGGCGAGCCGAAGGGAAACAAGACGTTGGATGCCGAGGAAACTCCTACGCCTTTCGGCTGGAACATGTCACATAGCGATAACTCCTGGGCGCCGCGCCCGGTATAGATGGCTACCGCCTCCGGCCCCGATTCCGCCTTAATGCTGTTCAGATTCTCGACAATGGTGTTATAAGCTTCATCCCAGGTGATACGCTCGAACTCATAAGTGCCTTTGGGGCCTTTACGCCGCAGGGGGTATCTCAGACGGTCCTTGCTGTAAACAATTTGCGGCGCGTGTTCTCCCAGCTTACAAATTGTACCCAGAGAATGGCTTTTATCCGGCCTGATATCGACTATTCTGCCATCTTCAAGAGCCACTTCCACCCAGCAGCCGGCAGGGCATATGCCGCAGAGGCTCTTCCGCCATTCCTTCTGATGATTCTGAGAATCATTTTTGCCAACTAATACTTTTGCCATCCCTTACCCTGGCGCAGTCCCCTGATATAGGCGGCCTGGCCGGCATGGATTATAGCGTCTTCTAAAATACTGACCATTCGTACGCCTACTGTCGGTTTAGGCTGCCACGGCCCTTCGAGCTCCCGGTCGAGGTCGGCCTCCGATAGTGTATTGAAATATTCCTTGGAACGCTCCACCACCGCACGCAGATAGCCCAGCATTGTGCCGGTATCCGGTATTTCCAGGGCCGCCACCTGCTCGGGCGTGTGACCAAAACCCATATCATAAGGGTCGGCAGGCCGGTTAAATTTAGCGTGCCATCCGTCTTTTATCCAGAGCTGTTCCTTGCCCATCAGCGCCGCCATCTGTGCATCATGCTGGCGTGTCAGGTGCCAGCACAGCCAGCCGATGCTGTTGCAGTCTTCACGCGGTCGCCAGCTTAAATCTTCCTGGCTCAGTCCGGAAAGAATACCCTCCATGAATTCCGGTATCCGTCCGTAACCGTCTGCCAGGATGTCCTGCCAGTTCATAGCAGCCTCCTTCTATTATATTTGTGTGGTTTGTTATAAACTGAACGCTCGTACCTCTCCCTATTATTATAGTGTAGTAGCTCCAAAGCTAAAAATCCAATCTATAACTTGTCCTTGTGGTAATTATTCTCCTTAAGACCGCCCGTTTGTGGTATGATAAATACGGATATTAATACAATTCATAGATATACTTTCTGAATACAAATCATAGAAAGGATAAACACTTTGTCAAAGATATCCAGAATTATTGCCCCGCTGCTCATCATAGTCCTACTCTTGTTGATTATCAATGTTCCGGGTTGCCATCTCTTACCGACCGGACAGGACCTGGATATCGTTGAAGAGGTATGGGATACCATTTTCACGCTATATGTCGACCGGGATAAACTGGATGCCGATGAACTCGGACAGGCAGCTGTTGAAGGGATGCTCCTGGTGATGGATGACCCCGATACCGATTACGAGGAAGGGGAATATTACCGACCAAGCATTGACCGTCTTGAAACAGAGGGCTTGAAACTCGTTACAGAGGTATGGAATATCATTATTGATGATAATATCTACAACGACAGAATCGATACCGCCATGTTGAAATCAGCGGCCATAGAAGGCATTATTGAAAGCCTGGATGACCCGTATACAGCCTATCTGGAAGTTGAATATTACGAAGTTGGCAGGAGTAGTCTCGAGGGCGAGTTTGACGGTATCGGCGCCTATGTGAGTATGGAGGATGAACAGCTTATCATCGTCGCCCCTATTGCCGATTCCCCGGCGGAAAAGGCGGGCATAAGGGCCGGCGATATCATTCTGGAGGTTGACGGCGAAAGCGTTGAAGGCATGAGCCTGATTGAAGCTATTATTAACATCCGTGGCCCGGAAGGAACAGCGGTATTACTCCTTGTTCTCCATGAAGATGAACTCGAACCTGTGGAAATCGAAATAATCCGTGGCAGGGTGGAGGTACCCAGTGTGGAGTTTGAAATGATGGAGGATATCGCCTACATCTTCATCACCCAGTTCTCCGAGCGTACGGAAGAAGAGCTAAAACCGGTTATCGAGGAACTGAAAGCAGCTAATTCCAGTGGCATCATCATCGACCTTCGCGACAATTCCGGCGGCCTGCTCAACTCCGTCATCGACGTGGCCAGTCACTTTATCACGGAGGGCGTCATTCTCGAAGTAGTAAGCAACCAGAATAAGATAGCAACGTTCAAGGTAGAATCGAAATCCTTGACTGCCGACCTGCCGACGGTCGTTCTGGTGAACAGCTTCAGCGCTAGCGGCAGCGAGGTGCTGGCCGGCGCCATGCAGGACCACGACCGTGCCCTCGTAGCCGGGAATGTTACTTTCGGTAAAGGGAGCGTGAACGCCCTGCACGAACTCAGCGACGGCTCGGGGCTCTACGTTACCACGTCACGCTGGCTTACTCCCGGCGGCCGTCTTATCGAAGGTCAGGGTATAGAACCGGACGTACTGCTGGAGCTTACCGGAGATGATGCCATCCAGTGGGCGATAGACTATCTTAAAAGTAACGAAAAATGGTGAGGGGGTGAATGCTGTGGCAGATCCTATGACTTATACCGTAAATCAGTCAAAGCTCTCCATCATCCAGGGCGATATTACACTCCAGACTACTGATGCCATCGTTAATGCCGCTAACTCGGGATTGATGGGCGGCGGCGGAGTTGACGGTGCCATCCACCGGGCCGGAGGTCCGGCTATCCTGGAGGAGTGCAAAGAAATAGTCGCCAGGCAGGGTCGTCTGCCCACCGGCCAGGCCGTCATTACCACCGCCGGCAATATGAAATCAAAGCACGTAATTCACACCGTCGGGCCGGTATGGCATGAAGGCAGCCAGGGAGAACCCGAACTGCTCGCCAGCGCCTACGGGGAAAGCCTGAAGCTGGCCGCTGCTAATAACCTTTCCAGCGTGTCTTTCCCATCTATCAGCACCGGCGTTTACGGCTATCCTGTGGATAAAGCTTCACGAATAGCCCTCAAGACAGTGGCCGCTTTTCTATCGGAAACCACTTCGATAAAAGAGGTGGTTTTTGTACTGTTTGATAACCGGACCTATGAAGCCTATGCAGATACCCTCTGGGATATGATGGGGGAAAAAGGTTAGATATTATTGAGTATTTAAACCGAGGAGAAACACGTAAATGCTGGTCGTAATGAAAAATGACGCCACGGAAGTACAGGTAGACGCCGTTATACAGGAAATCCAGAACATGGGCTACCGCGGCATACCCATGCCCGGGGCCCAGAGAACAGCCATCTGCATTATCGGCAATAAAGGCCCGGTGGAAGACGCTCAGCTGCGTGCCATGGCAGGTGTTAAAGAGACCATCCCGGTTACCAAGCCTTATAAACTCGTTAGCCGGGAGACGCAGGCCGAGTCCACGGTGATTACCATAGGCGACGTGAAAATCGGTACGGGTGAGCCGATAATCATGGCCGGCCCCTGCGCAATCGAGAGCGAGGAGCAGGCACTCACCATCGCTAATTTCGTGAAGGAGAACGGCGCCAAGGTTTTCCGGGGCGGCGCCTTCAAGCCGAGGACCTCGCCCTACAGCTTCCAGGGGATGGGAGAAAAAGGCCTGAAAATAATCAAGAAAGTCAGGCAGGAAACCGGCCTTTTAGCTGTCACCGAGGCTACCGACCAGGAAAATCTATTTCTTGTTGAAAAATATGCTGATATTATTCAAATCGGCGCCAGGAACATGCAGAACTATTCGCTTTTACGTCTGGCCGGCCAGGCAAGAAAGCCCATTCTCCTGAAACGCGGTTTTGCCGCCACCATTGACGAGTGGCTCATGGCCGCCGAATATATAATGTCAGAAGGCAATACCCGCGTTATTCTATGCGAGAGGGGAATACGTACTTTTTCCGATAACATGCGTAACACCCTAGACCTGAGCGCCATCCCCTCCATTAAGGAGGCCAGCCACCTGCCGATAATCGCCGACCCCTCCCACGCCGCCGGACGCCGCGATTACGTTATCCCACTTTCCCGGGGCGCTATCGCCGTCGGCGCCGACGGACTGCTGGTAGAAGTGCACCACGACCCCGCCCACGCTCTGTCCGACGGTATGCAGTCGCTCTACCCAGAGCAGTTCACCGAGCTGATGAAAGAGATAGAGCGCCTCAAACAGTTTCTATAAATAATTATATTTATCTATTCAACAATTGGCGAGGGATGCGCCAGCGGGGCTTCACTTGATGAACTTACCGCGTGATAAAGGGACGCCATTGCCGCGGTTATCCACATAATAGAGATTATTATACCCACCCCGAAACATATGAGACCAGCGATAGCGATTGGTATACCCAGAAGGCCGATGAGAAAAACCTGCCCGGCATGGCCGTTGGTCATGCGCCAGCTGGTTTTAACAGCCTCGATAACCTCCATTTTTCTATCGACCACGAGATACGGAACGAAAGCCAGCTTACAGGCGAAAATAATGCCCGGTATTATAATAAGAACAAATCCGATAACAACGATTATACCAACAAGCAGGTTGGCCAATACTGCATTCCAGTAGTTCTGGAAACCTGCAAACATATCTTTGATTTCCAGTTTATCCCCCCGGGAGGCTTTAAGATAAGCGTAGCTTACACCATAATCAACAGGCCCGAGTAGCAGGATGCCGTATGCAATAATAAACAATGAAATAAAAGCACCGACACCACCCTGCCACCATCCAAAAATACCCGATGGCAGGCTGATAACCCAGGCAATAATCCCTATCAGGAACAACTCGAGGAAATGCCTCCAGAGCTCCCGCCAGCCGTTGCTGTAGGACGAACCTACACCGGGTTTCAGCATTACAGAACTCGCGCCGATATTTTCACCTTGTACCATGCCGATCTCCTTTTTTTTGATTATTCAGTTATGAAACGATAGCTGCTTAACAATTAAATACACATTTCCGGCAGCTTTGTCAAAACGATGCTTATATATCATATTTACACCACGAAAATCCAATTGACAACTATCGCAAATAGTAGTATTCTTGGTGAATTGATACTTAAAAGTTAGGAGGCAGATTATGACTACGGCTGACAATGCCTATCCGGTGACCCTCAGAGGTGAGCTGACCATCCCGCCGTCCCGCGGGTGGTGGCTGCTCAAGTGGCTGCTGGCTATCCCGCACTATTTTATTCTAATATTTCTATGGATAGCCTTTATAGTGGTGTGCGTCATCGCCTTTTTTGCTATCCTCTTCACGGCGAAATACCCCAGGCCTTTATTTGATTTCAATGCAGGCGTTCTGCGTTGGTCATGGCGAGTCTGGTTTTACAGCTACGAAGCATTGGGTACGGATAAGTACCCGCCGTTCAGCCTCGACCCCGACCCCGATTACCCCGCCGACCTGGATATTCCCTACCCGGAAAAATTATCACGCGGGCTGGTTCTGATTAAGTGGTGGCTGCTGGCCATCCCCCACTATATCATAATCTCGTTTTTACAGGGTGGGGGCGGACGCAACGGGACCGGTATAACGTTCATTCTGGCGATTTTCGGGGCTATAGCACTGCTTTTTACAGGGAAATATCCCCCGGATATTTTCAAACTGGTGATAGGTCTGAACCGCTGGACATATCGCGTGGCCGCTTATGTGTCGCTAATGACGGATAAATATCCGCCCTTCCGCCTCTGGGACGATTAGCCCGTCCGCTGGCAGACAGGGCAAATATACGTACCGCGTCCCCTAACGACGATGCGCTCTATAGGCGTACCGCAGTTGGGGCATGTCTTGCCCATCCCGTGGGCGACATTGAACTCGTCGTGGGCGGTACCCGGCTGGCCGTCAGGGCGTATGTAGTTACGTACGCTGGCGCCCTTGCTGGTCAGGGCCTTCATCAGCACCTTGATTATTGATGTATAGAGCCGTTGAATTTCGTCTTCGGTGAGGCTTCCTGCCGGCTTTAACGGGTGGATTTTCGCGTCGAACAGGGCTTCATCTGCATACATATTGCCGATACCGGCAATTATAGCCTGGTCAAGTATAACGGGCTTTACCGGCGCGTTACGGCCATGAAGCAGTCGTGTCAGCACTTCCGGAGTAAAATCATTGTTTAGAGGCTCAGGGCCCAGCTTGGCAGACACCCCGCTCTCGTCCTTATCCAGCCACATAACCCCGAATTTCCGCGGGTCCCAGAAATGAATCGCCGTACCGTTATCCAGGTATATTTCCGCACGGGTAAACCTGTCATCGGAAGGGTCTATCAGCAGCGAGCCGGTCATCTTCATGTGCATCACAAGTACCTCGCCGCCGCTGAGGTGAAAGAAAAGATATTTCCCCCGCCTTGACAGCCCCGTTATCGTCTGCCCGATGATTTTCAGGGCGAAATCATTGACCGACGGCTGCCTTACAATCCTCTCCCAGTGCAGCGTTATCCCGGTAATCGTACGCCCGACCACATACGGAAGGAGCTCGTTTTTTATGGTTTCTACTTCCGGTAGTTCCGGCATATCTACTCCTTAAGTATATTATGAATTTTATGTAAAAAGGTTATCCGTTAATGATTGATTGCGGTTTTATTATGGCAGGTCGCGGCAGCATTAAAAGTAACAGCGTCCCGACGGCGGTAAGCGCGGCGAAAACGAACCATATCGGGAAATATGACAAATGCGTATCATAGACCCACCCGGCCAGAGGAGCCCCGATAACGCCACCGACTACCGTAAAGACCGACATTATACCGTAGATAGCCCCGAAACTCTTGACGCCGAAATACTCCCTGACAATGGGCACCCGGAGCGGCATCGCACCGCTTACCCCGAGTCCGTAGATAATGCCGAAGAGTACCATTAAAGCTATTGAATTACCATCCAGCAGTCCGAACAGTATCAGGGCTACCGTGGTGACTGCGTTCGACAGCGCGTAGATATATTTCTTGATGAAAATATCGGCCAGCACCCCGTAGCCTACTCTTACTACCAGCCCCACCAGCGAAAAAATAGTCACCCCCAGAGCCGCTACCTCTCGTTCCATCCCTACACTCGTCAGATATGGTACCGTATGCACCGTTACCGCGTGTACTGCCGTTATCTGGAACATCCCTGCAAGCCCCACTATCCAGAAAGCCCTCGTCCTGGAGGCCTCCTTCAGTCCGTAACCGATAGCGGCATCTCCCATTTCTTCCAGGGATTTCTGTTTTTTACCATCGGGGAGAAGTCCGTGCTCTTCCGGACTGTTGCGGAAAAGCAGCGACAGCGGTATGCCGATTATCAGGGCGCCGAAGCCCATGTACAGCATAACATCCTGCCAGCCGTAAGTGTCTATCGCCCTCACTATCAGGGGCACAAACAGGCCGCCGATGGCGACACCCATATACAA
>CAYYVO010000022.1:0-661 GCA_964475175.1 uncultured Dehalococcoidaceae bacterium
AATGTTGGTGTTAATACGAGTCTCCTATGTGTTGGGCTTGACTCATTTTATTATTCATGTAGAATATAAGGCGACGGACTATAAGTGTCTTGATGGGGGTGAATATGAGAAACATTTTTATCTTACTGGTCGTGGGGATTGTTATATTAATGATTACTTCCTGCTCCAATGAAACTCAACCAGAACCAACACCTGCTCAAGTACCTACACCTACACCAACAATCACAGAAGAAGAACAGACTCCAACAAAAAGCGATACACAACAGATTATTGATAACGTTCTTGCTTTCATTGAAGCTGAAAGCAAGCGTGAGGGGCAAAGTGCTTATTGGTATAACGGTTATGATGGATATGAGAAATTTAAGTGGGGAGAAAATTATCCAGATAAACCAAATTACCAAAGCGATGCCTACCATATAACACGTCTCTTAAAGGTGAATCATGATTCTGAATATCCAGTAGACATAGCTTATGATTTTCCAAATATACAAGATGAGTTTGCGGTATTTGATATTTCATTTACTCAAGATTATGGATTTAGTAAAGTGAAGAGCGTCTTTAGATTTAATTTGATTGACAACAAAGGATGGAAGATAACTGATTTAAGATTGATATATACAGACAGTCAAAGTTTTAAGCAATATGTTTCTTATTAGTCATG
>CAYYVO010000022.1:671-7561 GCA_964475175.1 uncultured Dehalococcoidaceae bacterium
GCTGGAAATGAAGTTTGAATTTTGTTCATATCGCATAGGGGGAACACATGGCTGTGCTTTGTCAGCCGACGCCCCCTTTAGTTCTAGGCTGTACGGGGGTTGCCTTAGTAAATATATAAGTGTATTTGGGGATAAATATAATAAAAGTAGTAGCCACCGCACAAATAAACGTGCATTGTCCATTCTGGCAAGTCAATTCATGGCGTTAAAGCCGATGGGCTAAGTTTGTGGCGTTTCATTTGTTAATTAGATTAGACTCTGGCTTTAAGTAACCGAGAACAGCAGAACACCACCAGAACAGAACACAAACTTTCACACTGAACAGAACAGCAAATAATATTTTGAACGGCACTACTTTTGTGTGTAATTCGTGCGTAAAAGGCTTGTATTTACGTTCAACTTATGATAGGCTAGCCTTGCAATGAATAATAAAGTGAATCAAGTTATTAAAACAGAAATTAATAGTGTAGCACCACCATTTTTTGATACTCACGAAGGAACTAATGACCTTACATCGCAGAGGTCAGTGGTTCAAATCCTCTACCGCCCACCACGTTAATAATCTCTCTTCGTATTCGATTATATCTTTACGTATCCTTCTGCGTCCCGTCGGCGTTGATGAAGACCATCTTGTCCCACATCTCCTCGGCGACCAGCTTTTTCAGGGCCGTCTCGGTCAGCTTGGGGGCGTACTGGCACTGGATGAAGATGAACGGGCGGGTTACCTCCAGTATCCGGAAGGGCGCGTGCACGAATTTGGCCGGCACCCATATCATTGTGGACTCGGTGACGATGTGGCTTTCCATCTCGGGTCCCATGCACATTTCCATCTTTGCCCCGAGGTCCCCGGGATTATCCGGGTCCGTCCCCAGCGCCACGAGTATTTCCGGGTCTTGATGGATATGCGGACCGTGCCCGGCGTGTTTCGTCGCTTCCGGGCCCATAATCATCACCGAAAAGTACTTGCTGCCCTCGATGATATCGGCATCGGTATATGCCACCATACTCGGCATCTTCGCGAAGCCCTTGAAACGCTGCTCATCGGGCAGCTCGTTTAAGAAATATTTACTGCATTTCATTTCAGCCATAGTATTCAGTCTCCTTAAGTACAAAACGGTGGTTATTTATTGCCTGGCCCAGATAGTCAGACAGGGGTACATTGTCTTCACTTCATTAATCGGCGGGACAAAGCCGTTAAGTCCTTTCTGGATTTTATATATGCCCGCGCAACCTGTGGACTCTTTTTCACACTGCAAATCGGCGTATTTACTGATATCGAAACAGGAAAGGCCGCAGTCGGCCCTATCGAAAACAGCGCCGATATCTATCTCGACCTCACATTGTGAGCTGTTCAAGGTTAACTCTATTACGCCCTTTAAAATATGAGCCAGCTCATTTTCGTGAAGTCTTGCAGTGCCCAGGCTGGTGATAAGACACAAATCGATATCCGAATCGTCACGGTATCCCCCCGCCGGCCCCCGCGAGCCGTGCAGTGTAATCTTTTTTACTACCGGATGAACTTTGAGTTTGGCCTCCATTAACAAACGGTACGTTTCGGGAAGAATATCTTTGAATTCCGGCTCGTAATCGGATATTTCAACGATTTTAGGCATCTCCAAAAGCTGCGCAGTTATCCCTTGACAATAGCCTTGGCCGGGCACCACCATTCGTGTGAGAAGCACACGTCGCATTCGGTGCATTTGTCCTGGTCTATAATTACGGTATAAAGAACGAGTCCGTCACTTTCTGTAACTTTATCGACAACCACGAAGGCTTCTTCGGGGCAGTCCTGCGTCACGCAGAGACCGCATTTGAGACATTTCTTAGTATCTATACTGTAAGCCACGGTAACCTCCATATATATCGTTTTAGGAGAACTTTACATAATTTATACGGGAAGGATTCATCAGGCTGGTATTTCAAAGCCTTCGTCCGGCCACATACTCCAGTCCATCCTTTCCCGGGCTTCCCTGGGAAGAATCTGCCTGTAAGACTTTTCCGTATGCACGGGACCCTGATTAAACTCCATGAAAATCCAGGGCCGGTCGCATCTGACGGGTTTCCACGGGGAATGGATGAAATTAGGCGGTATCCATATACAGCACGTCCGGTTAATCGTATGTTCCTCCAGCTCGGGACCCAGGTACATTTTTACTTCCGCACCCAGGTCCATGGGATTTTCGGGGTCGGTACCGATGTGGAAGAGGAGCTCGGCGTCTTTATGGATGTGCGGCGGATGCCCGGCGTATTCAAAATCCCACTCCTGCTGCATACCGAAACCGGGCAGTATCCAGTGTATCAGGTAAAAATTACTACCCTCCGCCAGGTTATTATCCATGTATGCCATGACGGGACGACGTTCTTTAGGGAACATCTTGGAGTCATACTCGTAGATATATTTGTCGTATTTACCTTTTGCCATAACGGCTGCCTCCTTAATATATACTTGTCGAAATCTTATCCCAACAGATGAAAGGCTGTCAATTAAAGCCCGGGTAGGGGAGAATGCAGGTAATCATGGATTATCTTTTGACCATTTATCCATGGAGGCGCGGGCGTTTTTATCGTTCAGTTCTTCCGTCGTCATAATATTCAGGATAAGTGTACATTTTGAACGTCCGGTTACGCAAATCCGTGAGTTTGACATTTATTGACGGCGGTATATAGACTGCATACGGAATCCTACTATTTTAAGGAGGTTGAATGAAAGCTGCCGTTTGTTATGAGTTCTGTAAACCACTGGTGATAGAGGATGTGGACCTGGACCCCACCGGAAAGAATGATGTAAAAATACGCATGGCGGCAACTGCCATATGCCACAGCGATATCCATGCTATTAAGGGTGAGCATGGCAATCTGCCCCTTCCGGCGATACCCGGCCATGAAATATCCGGCTACGTTGAGGAAGTGGGTGAGGAGGTCACGTATGTAAAACCCGGCGACCCCGTGATTGCCAGCATCATACCGGAGGGCTGCGGCCACTGCTATTATTGCCGTATCGGAAATCCCAGCCTCTGCCAGACCAACAGGCTCTATCTGTTCGGGAAAGGGAGATATACCAGCAAGAAAGGCCAACGTCTTTCGCAATATGCCGGTGCTGTGGCGGGCTTCGCCGAATATGCCCTTATACCCGAGCCTCATATCGTAAAGGTGCCGGAAGACTTGCCGATGGACCGGGCCTGCCTGCTGGCTTGCGGTGTTATATCTGGATTCGGGGCGGTGATGTACCGCGCTAAAGTTACGACAAACAGCAGTATCGCAATCATCGGTTGCGGGGGTGTCGGACTGAATGCCATACAGGGGGCGAATCACGTCGGGGCTTACCCGATAATCGCCGTGGACGTACGCGACAGCAAGCTGGAAAGGGCTAAAGCTTTCGGCGCCACGCATACGGTCAACGTAGCGAAAGAGAAAGACCCCGTCAAGGCGGTGCAGGAACTGACCTACGGTCGTGGCGCGGACTTCGTTATCGTGGCGGTGGCGGGCATCGAGATACTGCGGCAGGGCTTCATGATGTCGGCGCCGGACGGCACCACGTGCGTTATCGGCCATGGTCACGGGGAGCAGCTATCGGCCTGGACGCCGACCGATTTCATGCGGGGGAGGAAGTTGACGGGAAGCGCTATGGGTGCCGTGCGTTTGCGGATTGACGTGGCGCGGATAATCGAGTTATACCAGGCGGGGCGGTTCAAGCTGGACGAACTGGTTTCAGGGCACTATCCCTTCGCGCAGATTAACGAGGCGATAGCATCATCGGAGCAGGGCGAGGTCATACGCAATGTAATTATGTTTTAGGGGAGCCGGCTAGTCTAAACCCGTGGTGCTGCCTCTTGACCATGCTTCAACAATCTTGCCGTTCTCCAAGCGGAAAACAAAGAGATAATCACTGGTTACTTCTTTACCGGTAGGCGGGGGCATGCCTGGTATTTCACCCGTGAACAAACCGCGGCTCTTATACGAGAGGGAGAAGACATTACCGTCTCCGGTTATATACTCCCACTCTTGGTGAATGTTGGAAACAGCCTGCCGGCTCATCTGGATATACTGCTTGTGAGCTTCCCACCCCTTCGATTCTTGAACTGGAGGTATATGATAAGCTACGTTGGGGTCTTCTAACGCTTCCAGGGGGTCAAAGTTACCGTTCTGCCAGGCCTCGTCCTCCGCTTTGATGAATTTCTGTGCGAACTCTTTGATGTCCATTTTAGTTCCTCCCTTTACTGATTAGGAATAGCACCAAGCTGCTGGTTAACTCGTATTATATGAATGATTTATGGAAAGAGTATGTTGAAACTAACTACGTTCCTTAACCACACCATCACGAATAACAAGCTTGGGGTGTTCCTTCCTCTGATAAAGTGGTCTACCGCTGCCTTCTTCCTCAGTTATAAGGCTTCTGAAATGTCGCAGTTCCTTATTTTCTTTCATTGGCTCAGCGAGCATACTAAAGAGGGATATAATTGGTTCTGTCATCTTATCTATGGGTTCCCAATTTACTTCTATAGCTCCGGTAGGACAAAGCTGCTCACAGAACCAGAGCATACAGGGGCCACAGGTCTCATAAGATATTGGAGGTGATTCGGATAAGTTAATGCTATGTGTGGGACAATTATCCATACATATAGTACATGTCGGATAAATGCATTTTTCAGCATTATAAATGGGTTTCAATTTAATCATTACTGCCATGAGGTCTCCTGCACCAAGGTCTATCGGTGCTCCATAAAGTTTATCGTATTCTTCATTCTCAGGTAACTCAGGGATAAGCTGCGTCTCACCCTTGGATATCCTCTCGCTGCGCTCCATGATTTCCCTGCCGAATTCCTTGGCTTCTTTCAGGTCAACTTCATCGGGGTGACCATCGGTGTAGTAAGGTTTGGGCATAAAAGGTATAAAACCACCACCGTACCAGTCATTCCAACCAGTGAGCGTCAGGCCCTTTTCCCCTAAGGCGGTTACCATCCTGGCTATATAGCTGCCTGCACAAGTACCATGAGTGCAAAAAGTGAAACCATACTTGCCCTTTAAATCAGGCATGGTGTTGATGAATTCTGTTAAGATGACAGGTTCTTGAAAACTCTGTACAAACGAGCCCAGACCAATCAATTCGTAGTTTGCGAGTTTCCCAATGTCCACTTCCCCCAACCGAGCAATATCACATTCATCAGATATCTCTTTCATCCCTGAGTGTACTGCTTCGGCAATTTGTTTAGTGTTTCCTGTCCATGAATGGTAAATGACTATACTTTTCATTGATTTATCCTGCCTTTTTATTGTGATGGAATAGCCCCAAGCTGCTGCATCATGCGTAGTTCATCTATGGTGGCCCAGTTTTCCGCCAACTTACCGACGGCGATTCTAAATATGAGGGTATTGGTCATTTCAATCTGCTTCCCGGTTGGAGCGATGCCTATAAACTCACCTTTATGTGTCCCTCTCCAGGTCACTCGAATGGCCACTTTGTCTCCCTCGGCGACCATGTCTTCGATGGTAGCACTAGCATCTGGGAAGGCAGCGAAATACATGGTTTCGAACTGTTTAGCCTGCTCCAGGGGTAAATCGCCTATAGTGTAGTGGGCAACGTATCCAGGGTCAAGAAGCTTAAAAAATGAGTCCAGTTCTTTCCGGTTCATGAGTTCAAAGGCATGACGGACAAGGGCTTTGTTTTCTTCTATTGACATTTGAGTACCCCCTTTTATCCTTATTAGTTGTCATATAATAGATGCCATGTTATTTATTGTCAAGTGTTTGTCAAATTTGCCTGTGAACGTGTAGAATGTAAGGGGAAACAGGCTTTAACTTCGCTATAAAAACTATCGTTTACTGACTTTTCCCCAATGAATAAGAGATAATTCTCTGGTCAGGAGGATTCTATTGAATAAAGTAGCTGATATATCGATTACCTCCGATGCCCCCGGCGCCCGGCTCTTCATGCTGGGCAACGAGGCCATCGCCCGGGGGGCTATAGAAGGAGGTGTTCAGTTCGTCGCATCTTACCCCGGCACGCCCTCGAGTGAAATCACCGAGGCCCTGGTGGAGATGGCCGATGAAATGGGACTGTACGCCGAGTGGTCGGTCAATGAAAAAGTAGCCCTGGAAGTGGCCATGGCAGGAGCCATCAGCGGACTGAAGTCACTGGCGATTATGAAGCACGTGGGCGTCAACGTGGCTCACGACCCGCTGATGTCCGCCAGCTATATGGGTCTCGGTGGGCTGGTACTGATTTCGGCGGACGACCCCGGCCAGTGGAGCTCCCAGAACGAGCAGGACAACCGTTACATCGCCCGCCAGGCCTATATACCGGTGCTGGAACCGGCATCAGCGCAGGAAGCCAAGGAAATGATGGCCGACGCCTTCCGCCTTTCCGAGGAGTTCGGGCAGATGTTCATGCTGCGTTCGGTGACGCGGATAGGCCATGCCCGCAGCGATGTCGTGCTGGGAGGCATCGACAAAACAAAACGGGAAGGGAAATTCATTAAGGACCCGCGCCGGTTCGTCTGCCTGCCGGCTAATTTCCGCAATAACCGCCGCCTGGTGGTACAGAGAATGGCGAAGATAAAAGAGGCGGTGGATAACCTCCCTTATAACCACCTGACCCTCAAAGACGGCGCTAAGCTGGGAGTCATCACCAGCGGAATATCTTACGGCTACGCGCTGGAAGCGGTACAGTGGCTGGGACTGGAGGACAAAGTCTCCATTCTCAAGATAGGCACGCCTTACCCGCTCCCGGCGGAATTGACAAAGAAGTTGTTGAATGCGGTGCCGGAGGCGCTGGTGGTCGAGGAGCTGGAACCGTTCGTTGAGGACGAAGTAAAGGTGGTCGCCAAGGATGAAGATATACACACTAAAATTCACGGCAAGGATGTGCTGCCGCTGGTAGGGGAGCTTTCCAC
>CAYYVO010000022.1:7571-12760 GCA_964475175.1 uncultured Dehalococcoidaceae bacterium
ACTGCTGCCGCTGCGGCCGCCGACGATGTGTCCGGGCTGTCCGCACCGGGCATCGGCTTATGCTATAAATATCGCCTGCCGGAGGTACCAGCAAGCCACCGGCATTGAGCCGGTAAAGATCGGTGACATCGGCTGTTATGCTCTGGCCGCGAATGCACCGCTCAATTCCGATGATACTGCCGTATGTATGGGTGGGGCTTTCGGTCTGGCCAACGGGTTTGCCCATGCCCTGGACGCCCCGGCTGTAGCCCATCTCGGCGATTCCACGTTCTTTCACTCCGGCATCCCGCCGATGATTAACGCCGTCTATAATAAATCTAATATTACGATGGTGGTAATGGACAACTCGACGACGGGCATGACCGGTTTCCAGCCGCATCCCGGCGCTTCCGGCGATGTGAATGTCGATATTAAGATTGAAGACATCGCCAAAGCCAGCGGCGTCAAATTCGTCGAAGTCGTGGATGCTTTTGACCTTCCCAAGCTCATTGATATTCTTGAAAAGGCTATTAAATACGAAGGCTCCTCACTGGTGGTCACTCGCAGGCTGTGTAATATTCTCGATGCCAGGGAGAAGCGCAAAGAGGGCATCAAGACCATCCCGTACGAGGTCGATACCGAAAAATGCCTGGCCGGCAGCCCACCGTACTGCCAGGCCACCTGCCCGCTGCACATCGATATCCGCGGTTATGTGGGACTCATTAAGGAAGGCAAGTTCGACGAGGCGCTGGCTTTGATAAAGGAAACGCTGCCCTTCCCCGGTATTATCGGGCGGATTTGCACCCGTCCCTGCGAAGGCAAGTGTAAGCGTTCCGAGGTTGAAGAAGCCATTTCAATCAACGCTCTAAAGCGGAGTGCCGTAGAATACGGTAAATATACCGATGACTACTCTATTGCCGCTGAGAAAAGGGAAAAGGTGGCGGTTATCGGCGGCGGCCCGGCGGGTATCATGGCCGCTTACGAGATGAGGAAAGCCGGCTATCAAGTTACTATTTACGAAGCATTTTCAAAGTTGGGCGGCATGATGGCGGTGGGTATCCCCGAGTTCCGCCTCCCCAGGGACGTGCTGGATAAAGAGACGGATATTATTACAAAGCTCGGCGTGGAACTCAAGCTCAACACGCGGGTCGGGAAGGATGTTTCCCTGGCTGATTTAAAGAAAGATTACGACGCTGTATTTATCGCTGTGGGTGCCCACAAGGCGGGGAGCCTGGGCATTGAGAACGAAGATATCAGCGGCGTTATCGACGGCACGGAGTTTCTCTACAAGGTGAATACCGGGGGAAAAGTACCGGTAGAGGATAAAGTAGTGGTGGTAGGCGGCGGCAATGTAGCTATCGACTGCGCCCGCACCTGCGTGCGGCTGGGTTTTAAAGACGTGAATATCGTTTACCGGCGCTCCCGCGCCGAGATGCCGGCCATCGAAGAAGAGATTGCCGAGGCCGAGAATGAAGGCGTGAAACTGATGCTGCTCTCCGGCCCGAGCAAGGTAATCGCTAAAGACGGGAAAGTTGCCGGATTCGAATGTATCAAGATGGAGCTGGGCGAACCGGATGAAAGCGGTAGGCGCCGTCCCGTACCCGTCAAAGGCTCTGAGTTTACCATCGAGACCGGTATGATAATAGCGGCGGTCGGCGAGCAGCCGGACCTCGATTTCATGAGCGGAGAAAGGGCGGCGGTGGCTAACGGCCTGGTCAAGGCCGATACCGTAACGCTAGAGACCGGAATCAAGGGCGTATTCGCCGGCGGCGATGCCGTTACCGGGGCGGCCACGGTCGTCCAGGCAATGGCGGCGGGGAGAAAAGCGGCGATATCCATCGACAGGTATCTCAAAGGCGAGCCGCTGGATACCGACCGTGAAGGCGAGGCCGTTTTCGAAAGCAAGCTGATTGTGGATACCTGGGGTGTGGCGCCAGAAGCCAGACTTAATATGCCTGCTTTACCTGTCCAGCAGAGGCGGGGCAACTTCAAAGAGGTTGAGCTCGGCCTGACCAAAGAGCAGGCTATCCAGGAGGCCAAGAGGTGCCTTTCCTGTGACTGTAAAATATGCATCGACCTGCTCGGCTGTCCGGCCGTTATCATGGAGAACGGCAAGGCGGCAATAGATGCCACGCAGTGCCCCGGCTGCGGGGTTTGTGCCCAGGTATGCCCGCACGATGCAATAAAACCAGGGGAGTAAGATGACGATGAAAAATGAGATTAACATTATCATATGCGGGGTCGGCGGTCAGGGCGTCGTCTCCATGTCGGAGCTGCTGGGCAATGCGGCGGTGAAAGATGGGGTAACAGTGAAGGGCTCGGAGGTGCTGGGGATGGCGCAGCGCGGCGGCTCGGTATTCAGCAATATCAGGCTGGGGGGGGACGTTATCGCCCCTCTCACCCCGGAAGGCAAGTGCGATGTCCTCATTGCCGTGGAGCCATCCGAGGCGTTGAGAAATATCCACTACCTCGCCAAAAACAGCGTCGTCGTACTCAACTCGACTGAAGTCTATCCCTATACCGTTTACCTGGGACAGAGCGGGTATCCCAGCCAGGAGGCGATACTGAAGAAGCTCGGGGAAGTGACCGACCGCGTTATCGTGCTGGACGCATCAAAGATAGCCCAGGAAGCCGGTAGTCTTCAGGCGGCTAACGTGGTAATGATGGGGGCGCTGTTCGGTTCTGGTATGGTTCCTATAAAACCGGAGACAGCCAAGGCGGTCGTGGAGGCCAGGTTCCCGGCCAAGGCGGCGGCCACCAATCTCAAGGCGTTCGACCTGGGTTATGAGGAAGTCCAGAAGGCGCTTAAAGGCGCTTCGGTAAAATAATGGACTGTTACAATAGTTAACAGCTGTTACTACTGCGACTGATCGAGGTAACATCACTCCTGCGATGTGTATTTTTGGTAATAGTCTTCCTTGGGTCTGGCTGATGAAGATGCCACAGGACCAGATTTCATAGCCGACGGCAGATTAACCCCCTGCTTTACCAGGTTCTCCCGCAGGGCTCTATAGTCCACATTTCTCGGTTGTATTCCTTCTTTAGTTGCCATGGACGCGGCCGTACCCGCCGCCTGCCCGTAGGCGATGCAATGCGGGATAATGTTGAAGGTCTCGTTTATGGTGTCCGATGACGAGAACGCCCGGCAGGCCACCAGCAGGCCTTCGATACGTTTGGGGACGAGACAGCGGTAGGGGATGCAGAGGGTGGGGTGTTTGGCCGATATTTCGGCGTAATCGTTGTTCGCCAGTACGGCAATGGTGTCCTCGAAGACCTCGTCGGTCTCCATGTCCTTTTCGGTAAGCGTATATTCCCCGATAATGCGGCGACCGCCCTGGGTACCGAGCTGTGGCGCCGTAAGCATTACAAAGCTATCCTTAAAGCCGGGGACGTGCTTCTTCATAAAGTCGAAAGTAATCATAGCGCGTTTCCGGGCTTTTATATCTATAATCGTAAGCTGCTCCACGTCCATAGCGTCGGTGCGCTCCGGCTGGGGCTGCATACAGTGGTACCAGATGGTGCCCGGCTGGCTTTTGAGGACCCCTTTGAAAAACATGGGATACCCGCCCAGCTTGGCCAGTTCCTGCATTATCTCCTTGTACTTTTCCGGTTGTGAAGACTTGAAATCGTCGAACTTTTCCAGGTCGACATTGGTTACCCAGAAGTTGGCTGCCAGCCAGGCCGTGCGGCGTTTGTTATCACACTCGTTATCGTACTCAGCCCCGGCGCCCACAAAGATATCGCCGTCGCCGGTGGAGTCGATGACCACTTTAGCGAGTACGGCCTGCCGCCCGGACTTGCTTTCAAAGTAGACGCCTCTCACCGTATCCCCGTCCATGATGGGACGGGTGCCCCAGGAGTGCAGCAGGATATCCGCGCCCGCTTCCTGCACCATGGCGTTCAACTCGTCCTTGAGTATCTCGGGGTCGACCACGGCGGTGTAAAGGACCCGCTGTTTACCTGTGTTGTGGTCCATACGTACATAAAACCAGCCGAGATTGGAGTCGAGATAATAATCAACTACTTTCCTGTCGTCGGTGCCCCAGTGCTCTTTTGAAGGGTAGGAGGCCCCGCCCCGTGCGTCCACGCGGTCGATTATCTCCTGGTTGAGCCCGAACAGGTACTGTTTGCCGCTGATATCGCTGAGGTTGGGGATGATATTGACCAGTCCGCCGGTAGCCATGCCGCCCAGGTGACCATACCTTTCGATGAGCAGCGTGGATGCGCCGCTACGCGCCGCGGCGATAGCCGACCCGATACCGCCGGGGCCTCCGCCTATCACAACGACGTCCACCTCCCGGAATACCTTGATATCCCTGGCTGATTCGTTAACCGTTTTTACAGATGCTTTATCCAGCATGGTAGACCTCCAAATTCCAGAGGGGTAGTAGTCTACTACCCCCCAATTTCTCTAAATATTTTAACCTGATCACTCCCGTTTAATGCGGTGGCGTAAAAGAAGCTGAAACTAAGTCAGGCCCGTCGTATTTGTGGTCTACCTTTTTGGTGACATCCGGCAATGGTACGCCCTGCTTCTCAAGCTGTTTCTGTAGGGCTTTTATATCCACATTCTTAATGCCTACACCGGCCTGGAGGGCTAAAGCAGCGGCGGCGCCGGCGGCTTCGCCGAAAGCGATACAGTGCGGGATAAGGTTGAAATAGTCCTGGACATGCATGTCCGAGGAGAAAGCTCGGCAGGCTACAAGGAAGTTATCCACATTCTTCGGGAGCAGGCAGCGGTACGGAATGTACATATTGGGATGGTCCAGGGATTCCTGCCCGCGGTCGAGGTCCGGGAAGATAGCTATCGTATCCTCGAACGGCTGATTATCGGCCAAGTCTTTTTCAGTAAGTTGATATTCGCCAATCATGCGGCGGCTGGAGCGGGTGCCAAGCTGTGGGCCGGAAAGGACGATAAAGCTCTTTTCGAAACCCGGCATGTTCTCCTTGAAGAATTCATAGGTCTTCATCATCTTCTTGCGGCCTTCGAACTCGACGCGGGTGAGCTCTTCCACGTCTATCTGACTCTTGTTGGGGAAGCGGTTGTGGAACCAGACGATGGCGTCCTGGTCGGGAAGGTTGCTAGCGAAAAATCCTCCCTGGCCGCCGGCTTCGAAAGCCTTGCGATTTAAATCCATAAACTCCTTGGGGTTATTCTGGCGGAAATCCATCGCCTTTTTAAGGTCGACGCCGTCAACCCAGAAGCAGAG
>CAYYVO010000023.1:0-348 GCA_964475175.1 uncultured Dehalococcoidaceae bacterium
GAAATAGCCGTGGGACTCTAGTCCGGAGTGCTGCTAATTCCGGGGTAAGGTCAGCTGCAACCAAAGTCCGCCTTATTGCTTCGTATGAATCACCGTATTCTTTGGCTAATCCGCGGAGGCTTTTGTTATTACTCTGTTCAGTAACTTTTGGCCACAGACTAGGCCCGAGCTTCCCTCTCCAATTGACAAATATTTCAGTTGGGGCTTCTACTGGATAGAAGCCAGAATCGAGATATTGCATCAGACCCCGATCCCCACCGGGGTCGCCAAATAACTTCAGAAACCCCATTCCCATCGGTCAAAAGTCCGAGAATAATCGGACTAAAGTCACCCCCACCAAATACCGAC
>CAYYVO010000023.1:358-12654 GCA_964475175.1 uncultured Dehalococcoidaceae bacterium
TGGCTATCCTGGTTCTCCTGAAATGACTTACCCATCAATCCCTCAGGAACAATTGGATAATACACCTACACCCCCCCTTTAACATCCCATGGACCGTGGGCGCATATTTTTGTAATAAATATTTTGCACTGGTATAATTGTTTTATCTTATTTATCTTTACCTGGAAAAGGATGGAGTTTCAGAATGACAGAAAAACAATGGGCGCAAATGACACCCGAGGAAAAACGCGCCGAGAGGTTAAAGCGGTGGTTAAACAGTGCCGAAGGCATGAATTTCCCTGATGAAAAAGCTGAGACAATATACAAGCAGAGAATACAGAGGATGGTTGATGTCTATAACGTTGAGGAGCCGGACAGGGTCCCCGTTAATCTGCCTCTTGGAAATCTGCCGCTGATAATGGCCGGCATTAATTCTCATACGGCCATGTATGATTACGAAAAAGCGATAGATGCCGCAAAAAAATTCAACGAAAAATACTCCGAGGAGCTGGAAGTCACCGCCATCCCTTATATTACTCCGGGCCGGGTCCTAGAGATACTCGACTACAAGCTTTACGCGTGGCCGGGTCACGGTATTTCCGAGACCGGAACTGCCTGGCAATTTAAAGAAGGCGAATATATGAAGGTCGAAGAGTATGACGACCTCATTCGCGACCCCTCGGACTTCTGGATAAGGACATATCTACCCCGCGTCTTCGGGGCCTTTGAGCCCATGGGGATGTTTCAGCCGTTCACCAATATGACGGAGAGTGTCCATATCATGCAGCTTATGCCGCTGGCGATGCCGCCGGTGCAGGAGATGCTCCAGAAGATGCTGGATGCCGGCAAGGAATACCAGAAAATGATGCAGGTCATGATGCAGGCAGGCGGCGGGGCTTCGGCAATGAGTTTCGGGGGATTCATGGGCGGCGGCTTCGCAAAAGCCCCCTTCGATACCCTCGGCGATACGCTCCGCGGCACCATTGGAATCATGCAGGATATGTTCCGCCGACCTGACAAGCTCCTGAAAGCACTGGACGTGATTGCAGACCTGACCATCAATACAATTTTAAAATCGCCCAATATCGATAGTCTGACAACGGTCATGTATCCCCTCCATAAGGGCGCCGACGGGTGGATGTCCCAGAAACAGTTCGATACTTTTTACTGGCCGTCGATGAAAAAGGTCATGGACGCCTTTATTAACGAGGGTCTAATCCAGACGCTATTTGCGGAAGGCGGTTACAATACCCGTTTAGAGTACGTCGGAGACTTCCCCAAGGGCACGGTCAGCTGGTACTTCGACCGCACGGATATGTTCGAGGCAAAAAAGATACTCGGCAAGAATTTCTGCCTCCAGGGCAACGTGCCGTCTTCCATGATAGTAACCGGCACGCCCGAGGAAACTAAAGAGTACTGCCGCAAGTTGATTGAAGAATGCGGCAAAGGCGGCGGCTTTATCCTGGCGGCCGGCTCCATTGCGGACAATCCCAAGCTGGAAAACCTCCAGGCGATGATGGCGGCCGTAAGGGAATACGGCTATTACCGCAAGTAAATAACTGATACCGGGACGGTGAGATATGGAAGAATACGGCAACATCGAAGCTCTGATAGATGTTATGAACGCCAATGGCGTGGAAAACGTCTTCTTCAATCCGGGAATCGATAATGTCCCGGTACTGGAGACGATATCGAAATTCCGCGCCTCCGGCAAGAAAGCCCCCCGCGGTATTCTCTGCCTCGACGAGTTCGTTTCCATGACCGCCGCCCACGGCAACTGGATGGTTACGGGGCGTCCGCAGGTGGTCTCGGTACACTCTGAACTCGGCGTCCTGCAAATCGGCGGCGCCCTGCACAACGCCCAGTGGGGACGCGTGCCTCTGATATACTTCACGGAAAACCAGGGGCCTCCCCAGCGCACCAACTGGCGCGGCGAAGCTTTCGACCAGAATATGATGGTAAGGAACTTCGTCAAGTGGGACCACCAGCTTGCCCCCGACGAGGATATCCGCAAGGTCCTTAACGAGGCCTTCCGCATCGCCGCCACCGACCCCTGTGGGCCTGTTTACCTGAACCTGCCGCGCGACGTGCTCTGGAATAAAGGCAAAGCCCCGGTCAAATCGAACACCCCCGCTCCCCGGGAAACGTTGCCTCAGATTGATGCCGGTACACTGGAGAAAGCCGCGGATATCCTGATCAACGCTAAGAATCCGCTGATAGTTACGGGCTACTCCGGCAGGAATGAAAAAACTGTAGCCCTGCTCATAGAGCTGGCGGAAATGCTGGCTGCGCACGTAATTACTCAGGATATCCGGATGAATATCTCCAACACCCACCCACTGACGTCTCTAATGCCAACGAAAGGCGGCTTCGGGAATCCCGTTCTCACCACCGCCGATGTCATCCTGGCAATCGACCAGGATATGCATTATGCCGCCCCTCCTACCGGGCCTGCGTCGGACGCAAAAATTATACATATCGATATCGACACCGTGAAAAAAGGCGTGCCGCTGTGGGGTAAGAAGCCTGATATCCTCGTCAAGGCCGACTCCGCTCAGGCTATTCCCGCTCTTACCAAGGCTATAAAGAAGAAACTTACCCCCGAAAGACAAACGAAGTTGAAAGCGCGTTTCAAGCAGATTGAGGCGGAGTACAACAAGCTGGCGGAAGAATGGCGCTCCCTGGCAACGAGTCACGCCGAAAAGACGCCGATTACCGCCCACTGGCTGTCCCACTGCATCGACGAGGCCATCACCGAAGAGACGCTGGTGGTTAACCAGACCATCTCGCCGTCGGCAATAGTTGCGCACCTCGTCCGCCGCAGCAAGCCGGGCACTTTACTCTCCTGCGCGGGAGGCTGTATCGGCTGGGCGCCGGGGGCAGCCCTGGGGGATAAGCTGGCGGCACCTGATAAGACCGTGGTCAGCCTGATGGGAGACGGCGCTTTTATCTACGGCTGCCCGGAGGCTTCGTTATGGGCAGCTAGTTTCTACAAGGCCCCATTCCTGGCTATCATCTTCGATAACCAGGGATACGGCGCTATCAAGGGACTTTTCCGCGAGGAGTATGATGTAGACAACATGGGCGCTGATATCTCTACCCCGCCCGACTACTCCCAGATTGCTATGGCCTGCCATGCCTACGGTCGCACCGTGGCAGACCCCGCCGATGTCCCCGTGGCTTTAAGAGACTGCCTGGCGATGGTACAGAGCGGCACTCCTGCCGTGCTCGATGTCAAGATAACGCCCGTATAAAAATCTTGTACAACTATTGCCGACTGTCTCTTGCTACTTTTTTGTTATTTGCTACTTGTTATTTGTATCTTGTCCCTACGGTATCGCCGATTTAAAGCGTATATTTTCCCAGGCGGCGCGCTCCTCCTCGTAAGGGGCTTCTTCCGCGTGGCAGTCCTTGTCCAGCATCATCGTCATGCGTTTCTCGCCGTAAGGCGGCCACTTTCCGACGCCCTCGCAGGAGGGGTCGCCGGTGCGGGCAAAGGCAATCCAGGCATCCTGAATGCACTCTGAAAGCTTAGCCGCGTCCGGCCCGCCGCCGCAGAATAATTCATCGTAACTACCGAAGACAAAACCGATTTCCAGCGCATGGCAGGCACCCAGAACACCACCCATAGCCGGGGACTTCCATGTAAAGAGATAATTATAAGCAAGCTGCCCGTTATCCCGCTGCGCCTCGACAAACTCGAGGACGGGTATGCGGAACATTAGGTCGGTATTAATCGCCGTTAAAACTTCTGCAGGCGTGGCAGCGTCGCCGCGTTTCTCCCGCGCCTGTTTATAGGTATTGTAGAGTTCCTGCGCTTGGTCTTTAGGAATATTACCGCTTAAACGCCCGATTACTTCAGCTTCGGATATTTTGTTTATACCCGGCTGCATCATGCCAAACAGCTTCCACTCTTCCAGGTTGGTACCAAATATCGCCGGGATATCTTTCGCCGCACCTTTTTTAGCCACTTCATTGGGAACGCCCGGTATTATCTCGCCGTCTATTACCGGAACCGTGACCGTTACCCTGGATACCTCGCCAGGTCCGGCCATATCGGCCGTTAGTTTCCTCTCTATTTCCAGTAGTCGTGGTGCGGCCAGTTCGTACATGGCTTTTACGTCGTCGCCATCGATGCCAGATACTTCAAGGAACTTGGCTGCCACTGCATTCGCCTCGTCCAATGGCACCGCCGTGCTGCCGACCCCACTCTCCCCTATTCCCTTGTGGAAAGTACCTTTATCCATCGGCATCACCATCAGGCAGCCGATGCTCATAGATCCCGCCGATTCCCCGAAGACGGTAATGTTAGCGGGGTCGCCGCCGAAGGCGGCGATATTATCTTTCACCCACTTGAGAGCGGCCACCTGGTCCATCAGTCCTTCGTTACCCGTCGCCGGTATCTTGCCGTTAGTGATATCTTTCAGCCGCAGGAATCCCAGCATACCGAGGCGATAGTTGATGGTCACCAGGACGACACCGCCGCGTTTCGCCAGCAGGCCATCGGCGTAATTGGCTTCCGAACCCGACCCTATAGTGAAGGCGCCGCCGTGAATCCAGACCATCACCGGCCGGCGTGCATTATCCAGTCCCTGTGTCCAAATATTGAGGAACAGGCAGTCTTCATCCTGGGCTTGCTCAACATGGACTATCGGCCCTCCCACCATGGGGTTCTGGGGTGCAGTCGCACCGAACTCTTTAGCCTGACGCACTCCCTGCCATGGTTTTACGGGTTCCGGGGGCATCCACCGTAATTTTCCAATGGGCGGCGCAGCGTAAGGAATGCCTTTGAAAACAAAAAGGCCGTCCTCGTAGACGCCTTCGAGCTTGCCTGATTTCGTATTGACGATAGCTTCTTTATCGCTCATTTCCCTCTCCTTTTTAATATCTTTACCAACAATAATTATGAGGTAAATATATTCTGCGCCGCATTATCGGTCGAACCGGCGGCACCTCTATCACGGTCGGCAAACTGTATAGCCCCTGTCGGGCACATCGCCGCACACTGAGGGTCTCCGCCGCATACGTCACAGAGAATAACCTCATCGTCCGGCGCCACAACGATGGCAGAAAACGGGCACGCCGCGACGCAAAGGCCACAGTTGTTGCATTTCTCCCGGTTAATGGTTACCCAGCCGGTTTCCGCGTCTTTGACGATAGCTCCGCGGCGGCAGGCGCTCATACACGGGGGATTTTTACAGTTCAGACAGATATGCGGGACCATAAGGCCGTCCATAACGAATCTCTCGATGCTTACCCGCGCCCGGGCCGGATAGGCCTGTTGTTCCTTGACCATGGAGCAGGCCAGCTGGCACATACCGCAGCCGGTGCAGGCCTCCGCCCTGATGAAAAATGTCTTCTGCCGCATTAATTCAATATCCTTAAAATATCTATATCAAATGAGACGGCTCTTTATCCAGCTTGAGTCGTGCCAGCGTCTGCGGAGCGGGAGCCCCGTCCTTATCCCAGCCCCGGATATCATAATATTCATCCAGAGCTTTTTCATACTCGGCCTTGTCCAGCCTCTCACCCTTGAGGGGCTCCATCGGCTGGGGTTCGTGGTATATCGGGGGAGGCATGTCGCCCTCCCTGAGCAATCCCGTCTCGCGCTTGATAAACATCCGCTGGAGGTTCCAGACCCTTTCCCCTATTTCCATGAGGTCTTCCGGGGTCATGTCCCATCCCTTTACCGCCTTGATAGTCTCGCAGAACTGCTGGTAACCGAGATTGTGAGTGGAGCCGGGGTAGATGGTGGCGAATTTACAGTAGCCGAGGGAATCGACCACAGTAGTGAAATGCTGCGTCCAGGTAGCCATCCATGGTTTTCCTTCCCAGGAGCGGAAGTCGGAGGCGATGGGTTTACCATATATCCGTTCCAGCACCTCCGGGGGCATGGCATAGAACTCCAGGGCGCACCTTCCTTTAAGGTGATCGCTGCCCCGGCTGGCCGTAGCCGCCGCCAGCGTCGTCGCTCTGGAGGCGCGTGTATTCTCCGGGCTTTCGTGCATCATGCCCCGCTGCGTATAGAGATATTTACCGGAGCCTTTCCCGATTACCTCCGCGGCTTTGGAAGCATTCTGGCTTATCATCCCGCCCAGTCCTTCGTTTTTGGCCATCTGGTGTATCAGGGCCAGTATCGACTCTTTATTGCCCCACTCCAGGTTAAGACCGCCGGTATCTTTTTCATCGATAATACCCCGCTGCCATAGCTCCATCAGCCAGGAGATATAGCCACTGGTGGAGCCGACATCTATGCCGTATCGATTTATCAACGTGTTGGCCGCCAGGATAAGGTCCCAGTCGGGATTGCCGACGGCCGGGCCGAATCCCGCCATCATATAGAACTCCGGCCCCTCTCCCCACACCCCGGCGTAAGGCCCAGAGTTGATGCGGTAGCGGTGGCTGCACCGCAGCGGACAACCGAAGCAGGCCAGCGTCTTGGTCTTGTACTGTTCTTCGAATATCTCGTCGTCGAGGTGACCTTCCGCCTCCTCGAAGTAGTTATACTGGTTGTTCTTAACGGAAATCATCCCGCTCTGGTTCTGGATACAGAATATCGTGAGTGTGCCGTACCGCGATATAACCGGGTATATCTTGGTAGAGGTTATCTGCTTGAAGTGATTCCGGTACGTTTCCAGCATCAATGCGGGGTCGTGCGGCTTCAGCCCCTGTTTCCCCCGCACCGCTATCGCCTTGAGCAGCTTGGAGCCCATGATACAGCCCATTCCCGTCCTGCCGGCGGCCCGTTTCAGGCCGTGCATAACATTAGCGAACCGCACCATGTTCTCGCCGGCCTGGCCTATCTTGGCTATCTGGACATGGTGGTCTCCCAGGTCGTCCTGCACCAGCTCCTCTGTCTCGTAGGTATCACGCCCCCAGATGAAAGAGGCATCGCGGAACTCTATTTCTCCGTCGTGGATATACAGATAGGTAGGCTTAGACGCCTTTCCTTTAATAAGCAGATGTTGAAAACCGGCGAATTTAAGCTCGGCGGCCCAGTGACCGCCCGAGTTGCTGCTACCTAGGCCGCCCAATCCTTCCGCTGATTTCGAAGCGACGTTGAATCGTGATGACGACACATCGTAGCCGGAAATCAGCCCGGAGCCGAAAAGCAATATATTCTCGGGACTCAGCGGGTCGACTCTTTCCGGCAGATAGTTATATAAAAGATAGGTATTCAGCCCCTCCCCGCCAAGATAGAGTTTCAATACTTTTTCAGGTATTTCTTTAACTTCCACCTGCTCGGTGGTAAGGTCAATTACGGCCAGTCGCTCCATCGGTCTCTCCGGATTCTATCAGTCTTCCTCTTATCTTGGCCACATCGGGTGTTACCCAGGTAATACGCCAGCCCTGTCCGCAGTGAGGGCAACGGGCCGTCGTCTGTCCCCGTGGTAGCGAAATCCTGCCGCCTAGGCACCGCAGGCAGCGGAGGGCATATTCCTTTTTTGCTTCCGCCAATTATCCGTCCCTTCCTTTGAGAAAACATACAGTTTCGGATTTCAACAGCCCTATTATACACGATTTCGTCCCAAATGTTGAATCGGGTTTTCCAGCACACTATTTGCCTGTAATAATAGTGTAACTTAAGTTACAATGTGATTTACGTTATACATAGAATATTAGCACTGTTGCCATCCAATTGCACAATATTATCATATATTTATGACGTTTTGCCAATTTATCATTGACAGATATTCCGTAATGCGTTATAATAAATTTGAGGTAAATTGAACATGAGATGGGGAATGGTTGTAGACCTGACAAAATGCGTGCGTTGTTACGCCTGTATCGCTGCCTGCCGCGTCGAGCATTTTCTGCCGATGGGTATGTCCTGGCCGAGGTTGGTGGCTCTTGAAACGGGCGGTGACAATCCCACCGTGTCAACATACTCGGTGCGGTGTAACCAGTGCCAGGAGGCACCTTGCGTTGATGTCTGCCCTACCGGCGCCACCCAGAAACGCCCGGACGGCATTGTCACCATAGACCAGGATAAATGCGTGGGATGCCGCTACTGCATCATCGCCTGTCCCTACCAGAACCGCATATTCCTCTCGGGTGACAAGGACAAGGGCTTTTTCCCCGGCCGAACCAAGACCGGTTTTGAAAAAGCCGGTAAAGACCTGTACCAACATCAAAAAGGAACGACCGAGAAGTGCAACTTCTGCGCGGAAAGGATTGATGCCGGTCTGGCCAGCGGCCTCCAGCCGGGCATAGACCGCGACGCCACACCGGCCTGCGTCAATACCTGCCCGGCCCAGGCCCTGACCTTCGGCGACCTTGACGACCCTGACAGCGAGGTCTCCCGCCTTATTAGGGAAAAGGGAGGATTCCAGCTGCATCCGGAATACGGCACCGAGCCTTCCGTCTACTTTATCGATGGCAAGATAGGTCAATCCGATGAACCGGAATCCGGCGAAGATTCGCGGCAGGAAACGGCAGCAACAGGAGCGGAGAGATAAATTGGAAGCCCACGAATGGATGATTAGTTACACCCGCCAGACGGAGTGGATAGACCGTCGCGGCATCTTCCTCTGGATTGCCTTTTATGCCGGCGGACTCGGCGGGGGACTATATCTGGTATCGCTGTTCTTCGATAGCCTGTGGGGAATGTTTACAAGCTGGTTGATTATCGCCGTCGTAAAGGGCGGGGCCCACCTTATCTATCTGGGTAAACCGCTGCGTTTCTGGAGAATCGTCTTCAGACCGCAGACATCATGGCTTGCCAGGGGTATTATATTCGTTTTTGGGTTCGTCATTCTATCGGCGGTACAGATGGCCTTTACCTTCTGGCTGCCGGGGACAGCTGGAGAGGTCATATTTAAAGTGCTTGCGGGAATCGCGGCGCTGGCGGTAACGGTATACACCGGCTTCGTTCTGAATACCGTCAAAGCGGTGCCGTTCTGGAACTCGACATTGCTGCCGGTATTATTTGTTCTATGCGGCATACTCGGCGGATTCGGCCTTACCGTAATCATAGCCCTTAACGGCGGAGCAACCGATTTGCTTACCGCTGAAGCTGGCAGCCGCTGGCTACTTATCATCAATGCCCTGCTGATCGGCATCTATCTCTGGGCGGCCTCCAACCGCGAGACCACCGGCAAGCAGTCGGTCCTGGAGCAGTTACGCGGCAACCTCGCACTGGTCTTCTGGGTCGGTATTGTCCTTTTGGGCATATTCATACCCCTGGTCATCGCCTTCGCCAGCTATTTCGCCAGCGAAGTTTCATCGCCTCTACTTATCTTCGGTGTAGCCTGTGAGATAATCGGCGGACTGGCATTACGCTACTGCGTCCTGAAAGCCGGCGCCTATAAGCCGCTGGTCGCCAGGGCCAGCTAAAATATCGCCGGTATATATATCCTGACAATCCCTGTGCCCGCCGATTGAATTAATATGCTATATTAGTAGAGAGATATTTTATGAGTGAAAAGATAATAAAAACCACCTGCAAGAGCTGCCACGGCGGTTGCGGCGTTCTGGTTACCGTCAATGACGGTGTAATTACCCATATCGAAGGCAACCCGGATACGCCTACCCGCGGCACGATGTGCTCAAAGGGACTTTCCAGTATCCAGCATATCAACCACCCTGACCGCCTTAAGCATCCCCTGAAAAGGATGGGCAAACGCGGTGAGGGGAAATGGCAGCAGATAACCTGGGACGAGGCGCTGGATACCGTCGCCGCCCGCATGAAACAGTCGATAGAAAAATACGGCCCGTCATCTATCGCCGTTTCACAGGGCACGGGGCGGGGCTACAACCGCTACACGCACCGCTTGGCCCGTTCCATCGGCACCGCTAATATCATTACCCCGGGCTACATCTGCCACAGCCCACGTTTGGGCTTATATGGACTGGTCACCGGTTACGGCCGGCTCTACTGTGATTATCACGGCTGGGGCGGGGAGTTCCCCAAGACCCAGATATCCTGGGCCAAGCAGCTGGAGATAAGCAGCGCCGATTCCGAGATGGCGGTGTGGTTCCTGAATTCGCTGAGGCATGTCAAGAACCTTATAGTAATAGACCCGCGGGAGACTGCCCTGTCGTCAAGGGCGACGCTCTGGCTGCAAATCAGGCCGGGTACGGATGCCGCCCTGGCGCTGGGTATGATCAACGTTATCATCAACGAGGGACTCTGGGACAAAGAGTTCGTGGAGAACTGGACGTACGGTTTCAACAGGCTCAAGGAGAGGGTACAGGAATACACACCGGAGAAGGTTGCCGAGATAACCTGGCTGAACAAGGATGACATTATCAAGGCTGCCCGTCTCTTTGCCGAGGATACGCCCGGCTGTATACAGGTGGGCAGTTCCCTGGAGCGGCAGGCCAATTGCGGGCAGACCATACGTTCTATAATCTGCCTGATGGGCGTAACCGGCAACATCGAAAGACCGGGCAGCATGATGAGCTGGGTGGTGCCGGACACCGGTCTGCTGGAAAATTTTTATTTGGAGCTCCCTTTGACCGACGAGATGCGCAAGGGAATCGTCGGCAGCGAAGACTATAAAATGGGTGCCGCCCGTACCGCTCATTCTGACAGCGTTATCAAGCAATTGATAAACGGAGATTCCGTGGTGAAGGTCTGGTTCAGCATCGGCGGCCAGCAGATACTTCACCTGGCCAATACTAAAGAGGTCATGCAGGCATTAATGAACGTCGATTTTCTGGTGCATTCCGACCAGTTCATGGGGCCTATGGCCGAATACGCCGATATCGTCCTGCCGGCGGCGCACTGGCTGGAAATCGATGATATCTACAACATGCACCCGCGTTTTATGATTGAGGCTATCAATAAGACCGTCGACCCGCCCGGCGAGGCCTGGCCGGACAACAAGATATTCAACGAACTGGGTAAAAGGGTAGCCCCCGACTACTGGTTTGAAAACGTGGAAAAGATGCTGGACTACACCCTGAGAAAAGGCAATATCACCTGGAAAGAGTTCAGTAAAAAAGTCGTCCTGGCCAAGATGGGCAAAGACCAGATATACTACAAGTACAAGACCGATTACTGGAAGAAAGGCGGCGGATTCCCTACTCCTACCGGCAAGATGGAGCTGTACTCCACGGTGCTGGAGGACCTGGGCTATGATCCCCTTCCATTCTTCAAGGAACCCGGTGAAAGTCCCGTTTCCACGCCGGAGTTAGCGAAAGAATATCCGCTGGTGCTTTCCACCGGCTACCGCCAGCCGTTCTACTTCCTGTCACAGTACCGCAATATACCCTGGTTAAGGAGCTTTCAGGAGGACCCGGTGATGCAGATACATCCGGATACGGCCAAAGAATGCGGAGTCGAAGACGGCGACTGGGCCTGGATAGAGACGCCTCGTGGCAGAATCCAGCAGAAAGCACGGCTATTCCCCGGTATCCTCCGGGGAGTGGTAATGGCTACAGCCAACTGCTTCTATCCCGAAGACCCGGGACCGCTGCACGGTCTGTTGAGGTCGAACCCTAATGTACTCACCTCCAACGATCACTGCGACCCCATGTTCGGGTCACCGGATCTGACTGCGCTATTATGTAAAGTGTACAAGGTCAAGTAATACTTAAGAAGGAGTTATAAATGTCGGAATCGCAATACGAAAAATACGCCGTTCGGAAGCCAATATATGAGGCCGGTCCGGGGATTAAAAACCGGCAGAGCCCTACGATGACCTTCATGAGCAGCAAGCAGGTTCCTGAAGCCAACTACTATATAGAACTCGGCTGGATATACGATATCCCCGAGCCTAATCCTCATATTCACGAACATGTGCATGACTACGACGAGATTGTCCTGCACTGGGGCGGCAATCACGAAGCCCCGCAGGACCTCGGGGGTGAAATCGAGTTTTATATCGGCGGGCAGCCGATTACCTTCAATACCACCACCGGTATTTTCATTCCCAAGGGGACTCCTCACGGTCCGTTGACCTGGAAGAAGTTCCGCTTTCCGCATATAGAGATGGCGATGATGCTGGGCACGGGAGACCCATTTGCCGGATGGGGCGAAAGCGGTATCTCCAAACCAAAGGAAGGGCTGCCGGTAAAGAAAGATAAGTTCGACTACGAGCAATACGTCATCCGCAGTCCCATGCGCGAGGCAGGTGCTTTATTTAAAAGCGGCCGGCAGAGTCCGACGATGACTTACATGAGTAAGACCCAGATAAACGTTGCTAATTATTATATAGAGTTCGGGTGGATATGGGGTATTGTAAAGCCCGGCATTCCGGAAATGGCACATAAGAAATTCGATGAAATTGTGCTGCACATCGGCGGCGACCCCGAAAATCCCGAGGAACTCGGCGGCACAATGGAATTCGGCATGGGCGGCGATACCTTAC
>CAYYVO010000024.1:0-12543 GCA_964475175.1 uncultured Dehalococcoidaceae bacterium
CCTAACATATTTTCAATGTACCTGGATGAAAGATCTGTCAAAGGGGGCTTCTATTATAGCGGCGTTGTGGTACACAAACCGACTCCGGCGGATGCCGTATCAACAAAGCCTCATTACCATGATTGCATCGAATATATCATCCTCTACGGAACGAATCCGAATGACGCATTTGACCTCGGGGGAGAAGTCGAGTTCTGGATTGACGATGAAAAACACATAATCACTAACACCTGTGTCATCACCATTCCACCGGGGCTTTCGCATTGTCCCTTTTATTTCAAAAGAGTAGATAAGCCCATCATTTTTTGTTCGTGTTCACCGGCGCCTATTTTATACGAACATACCAATCGCGATCCAAAGTGGAGCCATCTGAAAGACCCGCCGAAAATCCCTGAGGTACTGGATTAAACCTAAGGGCAGCGTGGTCTTGGTCTCTTGGTAGATCACGAAATGATTAGTTGTGACATGGGCTCGGATCACACAAATGTCAGTATTGTTACCTGAATCTCTAGTTGTACCAGACACTAGATTGTTTACTTCAGCTTATTCTGAGTCCAATTTTTAGGATACTCCAAAAGGGTTATGTATTGTTGATATTTACTGAGGGGTGTATAATCAGCCTAACTAAAAAGACTTGGTTTCGGAGACTCTCATGCGCTATTATCGGAGACACCAAGCGAGATGGTGCCAACCAAGGAGAAGACGATGGCTTCTTCTGCGTGGAGCATAAAACCAATTAAAGTGGTTAAGACACATATGATCCCTCCGAATCCAAAAGGAGTAGTGGGAGCATTTGTTAGGATAGGTTATAGCTTAGAGGAGGCTGTAGCTGATGTTATAGATAACGCCATAGATGCTGGTGCCGGACTGGTATTGTTGCGATTTTTCCTAGCGAACTCTTCGATTAAACGTATAGCGATTTTAAATAACGGTAAAGGTCTCAGGGATACTGAAATTAACACTGCTATGGAGTTTGGTGGAGACAACAACAAATTTGATCAATCCTTAGGTAAGTTCGGAATGGGACTCAAAACAGCATCAATCAACCTGCCCCGTCCCGACGTTTTCAGACTTTGCCGGCCGTCGACAGTCAATGCAAAAGCAACTTCTGGATAAGCCATGGCGTACTGGCTGACCGCGTTAGCGATATGACTGTTCTCGGTGGGCACCGATTTCAGAAACTTGAGTCGCACCGGCACATTCCGGAACAGATTCCTTACGGTTACGGTCGTTCCACCCATTCGTGCTTGACTCTTCTTCTGCGTAATCTCACCACCATCAATGCTGATATAGGTACCCGCCTTTTCTCCCTCGGCACAGGTGACGACCTCCACCTGGGCTACGGCAACGATACTGGGGAGCGCCTCGCCACGAAATCCCAGACTTCCGATTTTCTGTAAATCGTCGGTCTCCTTTATCTTGCTGTTGGCATGACGCTCGAAAGCCAGCGCCACCTCGTCCGATGGAATCCCGCTGCCGTTGTCGGTAACACGTATCAGGCTTACACCACCCCCTTTTACCTCCACCGCAATCTGGGTCGACCCCGCGTCCAGTGCGTTTTCCACCAGCTGCTCCACCACCTCGCCGGCCGCAATCTGGGCTATCGTAACTTTATCAAGAATTTTTATGGCCATCTCATCATTATCTTACACGTTAACGTGTACGTTGTCAAGGCTTTCTTAGGCAATTTCTTCAAGTTTAGCCGTTTATCATCGTAACGTCAAAAGTACTGGACATACATGAAATTACATTGTTACAATCCCCTGTAATGAAGCTTTTGACGCATATCCCACAGCACAAAATAGTCCTGATGATTAGAAAAACTGCAAAGGGATTACATTTATCTTGACTTCACCAATAAAAAGGTTATACAATTACAGACTCAAGCAATCAATATAATACCAGGTTGTGCAAACGCTGGTGAAAAACAAACAAAGCTATTGAATTGCATAGGATTACGACAGTTGACAACCCTGATACAGAATAAATCATATTAATACTTGCGGATGTGCGAGGCTCGGCCTGTCACGGCAGGTATTGATGATAAATAGGTCTTTGATAAAGGGGGGTGATATATGATTGAATAGTCAAAACATATTTACTTACTCAGAATCATCAAAGGAGGTATACATCCCTATGAAAAGAATTGTTTTCATCGCTTTATCACTTGTATTAATAAGCGTATTATTCATCGGCAGCTGTGCCGAGCCACAGCCGGAGCCAACACCCGCCCCGGCACCATCACCGGGACCAGCTCCGGAACCGGCACCTGAACCGGGAAAACCCGCCCCCGCCCCAGAACCCGGAAAACCGACCCCCGCCCCAGCCCCCGCCCCCCCAGTGGCTCCCTACGGCACGCTCCGTGTCGCCATGAACGATTTTGGAGAGGAGACTTTCGACCCGAACAACAACATCGCAACCTGGTATCTCTTTTATGACTCCGTAATGAACTGGGGCCCCGATGGGAATCTCGTGGGAGAGGCGGCTGAAAGCTGGACAATAAGTGATGACGGACTGACCTGGACATTCAAGGTCCGTGAGGGAATGACATTCCACAATGGCGACCCGGTTACATCTGCCGATTTTGCCTACAGCATTAAACGGTTCATGGCCCCGGACTCGACGAATCCGTGGGCTCCCCGCGTTCGTGAGAACTTTGCCGGCATGTCCACTCCTGATGAGTACACTTATATCCATAAGACCAAGACTCCCGAGCTTACCCTGGTAGCTTCCTGGGCCGCCCCCCTGGCGATTTTACCCCATAAGTATATCGAGGAAGTCGGATGGGAAGAATTTACCAAACACCCGATCGGGTCCGGACCATGGAAATACGTCGAACTGATTCCGGAAACCAGCATAGAATTTGAGGCGTTCGATGACTACTGGGACGGGGCACCCTATTTCGAGGAGCTTATATGCTATCAGGTGCCGGAAGAGGCGACCCGGGTTGCCATGCTCAAGCGGGACGAGGTCGACCTCATTCAGGTGACTATGGACAGGACAGTCGAGCTGAGGGACGACGGCTACCGCCTGCAGGAACTCGGCCTGCCTACTATATCCATCTACGCTTTCCAGGGCACCTGGATGACAGACGGGCCGACAAGGGATATAAGGATACGTCAGGCAATGTCCTACGCCATTGACCGACAGGAAGTAATCGATACTTACTTCCATGGACTGGGAAAACCGGGCTGCCGCTGGTTTATGACCCAGCATACGTGGGGGTGGGACCCGTCCTGGCCGGCTACTGACCCCTACGACCCGGCACTGGCAAGGCAGTTAATAGAAGAAGCCGGGTATCCCGATGCATTCGCCACCCCGACAATTCATTTATACACCCCGGAGCAATGGTCAGAGGAGATGCTGATATGCCAGGGCTACTGGGAGGAGATAGGCCTCGACGTCGAAGTACAGATTGTCGAAATGGGCAAGTTCTATGACCTGATGTTTTCCAGGGCGGACAGCCCGGGTGCTGAATGTGTCGGGCAAATCTGGTCGTGGATAAACCCAACCGTAAACCAGAATGTCTACCACTCGTCCAACATGTTCACCTCGCTAGGGGTACATACGACGGCCAATGACCCGGAAATGGACGCACTGTATAATGCAGTGCTCGAAGAGACCAATCTGGACAGGCAGAAGCAGCTCTGGACAGAATTCATGCAAAGAGGATACGATATGTGGATCGTTACGGGCCTGTGGCAGGTGCCCAGCTACTGGGTGACGAGTAAACATCTCGGCGAATTTACCAAGAGAACCCACCTCACCTATCAAGAATGTTTTGACGGAATTAAACACGCGGAATAATTTACAGCCTGTGTAAGGCTAAAGAAAGATTTGGTTTATGACCCGGAACGGGGGTTCCGGAGGAGGTGTAAACCCCTCCGGAACCCTTCCTGTGGTCAATTCAGATTCGATTTGGGTTTGGTTGTTGCTTAATCTCATGTTGATTATCACCGCATTTGGCTTGACATTTTAGTGATATTTCAGCGATATTAGAGTTCAGCTATTAGTTTTTGGCGGCCGTTGAAGGGCGCATAGTCTGCAAGATACACGATGCAAGTTTTAATTAAGGTCATCACGGGTACTGACGGGAAGAATAAATGGTCCGTTTCATATTAATTCGGGTGTTACAATCAGTGATAGCCCTGGTAGGTATCGCAATGCTGATATTTGCCATAGTCCGGGTTTCCGGAGACCCTGCCCTGATGCTGGCAACGGCCACCTCCACGACAGAAGACATCCAACAGATCCGGGTAAACCTGGGTCTTGATAAGTCAATACCGGAACAGTTTTTGATTTTTGTAACCGATGTCGTAGAGGGTGACCTGGGTGAATCGCTGTTCAAGAAAAAACCGGTAACCGAGATGATTGGAGCCGCGCTGCCCAATTCACTCAAATTGGTCATTCCTTCCTGGGCAATAGCTATGCTTGGGGCGCTTCTTCTGGGGGTCTTGGGCGCGACCCGGCGCGATGGCTTCCTGGACAACGGGGTTAAGTTTATAGCTATCCTGGGACAGGCTTTACCGGGTTTCTGGGTGGCCATCGTGGCTGTCTATATCCTATCTGTGAAATGGCAGCTTTTGCCCACCTCCAGTATGGGCGGCATTGACCACTATGTTTTGCCCGTACTTACTTTGGCGTTTTTCCTGCTGCCGGGGATGATGCGTCTGGTCCGTTCCAGCATGATGGACGTTCTTGACAGTGAATATATCAAGCTGGCCAGAATCAAGGGACTGCCCGGAAGGATTGTTATCTGGAAGCATGCCCTGAGGAATGCCCTGATAGCCCCTCTGACGGTGGCTGGCATGTTGTTTGCCGGCCTGATTACCGGAGCCGTAATTATCGAGACCGTTTTCAGCTGGCCGGGTATCGGCTGGATCCTTGTAGAGGGGGTGTTGGCACGCGATTTCCCGCTGGTACAGGCCATTACGATTATGGTAGCTGTTTTGGTGCTGGGGATTAACCTGTTAGTGGATATCACTTATGCCTATATCGACCCTCGGATAAGATATCAGAAGACATAAAAAGAGGTGTAGATGCAAGAGAAGGATTCGGATTCCAAAATCACGGCTAAACCGGTTGTCAGCAGTCTTTCTCGACGGGCGCGGATACTTAGGAAATTAACCTTCATTATCCCGGTGACTATATTGTCGCTTATAATTCTTATAGCGATTTTTGCTGACCTGGCATGGCTTGGCTTACCCGATGTACGTCTGACGCCTTATGACCCTGTTAAGATGTCACTACCGGACAGGCTCATGCCGCCATTCTGGGCTGAAGGGGGCAGTACAGAACATTTACTGGGAACGGATAAAATGGGTCGGGATGTCCTGAGCCGCCTGATATTCGGCGCCCGGATTTCTCTCAGCGTCTCGCTGCTGGTTATATTAATTACCAGCAGTATCGGAACGATGCTGGGGATAATAGGAGGCTACCTGGGGGGGCGTACCGAAGCCTTCTTGATGAGGATAACCGATATAAGCATGGCCTTTCCCCCAATACTGGTAGCCATGCTCCTCTGCGTTAGCATGGGGCCCTCTTTTGCCACTGTGGTGCTGGCCATATCACTGCTCGGTTGGGCCCCCTATGCCCGCCTGATACGGGGAGAGACCCTGAGACTGCGCGAGGCGGATTTCGTGGCTCAGGCGCGTATCATTGGCACCTCCCCCTTTAGAATAATGCTCAGGCACATTTTCCCGAACATCATCAATCCGCTGATAATAATTATGACCCTGCAAATAGGTTTGTTGATTATTGTGGAGGCCACTTTAAGCTTCCTTGGGGTCGGTATCCCCCCGCCGGCACCATCCTGGGGCAATATGGTCAATGACGGAAGAAACCTCGTAGATACAGCCTGGTGGATTTCCACATTCCCCGGCATAGCTATCGGGATGGTGGTGATGTCCGGTAATTTCCTGGGCGATTGGCTTCGCGATAAGATGGACCCGAGATTGAGGCAACTATGAGCGATATTATCCTTCAAGTAGAGGACCTGCGCACCTCTTTTTTCACCCGGGTGGGCGAGTTCAAGGCCGTCGATGGGGTCAGTTTCTATGTGCGTGGGGGAGAGACCTTCGGCCTGGTCGGTGAATCCGCTTACGGTAAGACGGTAACCGGCCTGCTCCACTTTTTGAAGCTAAAATCGGCACTAATAGACATTTCTGAATTAGACGTAATTAATAATTGCTAATAATAGTTTTCAACAGCCTCTTTTTCATGTTTGGGTAACACCATCTTGTCAAAACCTTCCGCGGCTGCCTGCGTGGTTGGAATCGACATCTCTGAAGACATGGTGAAAATAGCAAAAAGAGAAGCCTCCCACTCGGGAGGCTTCTGACACGAGCAAAGGTGTTAAATACCAGTTAATTATACAGCACCCGTTTTAAAGCCCGGTGTATATCAGCCGCAAACCGTTTAGAAATATCAGCACCTGGCACGAGCATATCAAAAGCATGACAACCTCCAGGATATACGTGAAGCTCAGTAGGGACACCCGCTTCGATAAGTCTTCTCGCATAATAGATATCTTCTTGGGCGAACAGGTCGAGGTCCCCCACTGTAATGTATGCCGGAGGGAGCCCTTCCAGGTTTGTAGCCCGGAAAGCAGCTGCGTAGCAGGAAATGTCGTCGCTTCCAGGCTCACAACCCAGGTATGAACGCCAGCCAATTAGATTATTTTCCCTGGTCCAGAAAAGTGTCTCGGGCAGGGTATCACCGGCGGGGGCGATATTGCAGTCGTTTATCATGGGATAAACCAGCAGTTGATAAATGGTTTTTACCTCAGCCCGGTCACGCGCCAGGATAGCCAGCCCGGCGGCAAGCCCGCCGCCAGCGCTAGCGCCTCCGAGAGCGATACGGGAGCGATCGACATCCAATTCATCGGCATGGGCTGATAACCATTTCAAAGCGGCATAACAGTCTTCCAATGGAGCCGGATAAGGATGCTCCGGAGCCAGCCGGTATTCTATTGATACGACAATACATTCTCCGGATAACGTAAATTGTTTTGTTATGAAATCTTCCTGGTCGAGATCACCGAGCATATAGCCGCCGCCGTGAATCCAGAGCAAGGCAGGGAGACGACCGGTCTGTTTTTCCGGCTGGTAGATTCTAACCGTGACGTCTGGAGACTCCTTTGGCCCCGGAACCGTCCGGTCTTCGGTAATGACGCCGGGAATATCCGGCATTTGTTCTTTCATGGCTGCCATCATTTGCGTGGAAGCGGCACGGGCGGCGGGCAGATTATCGAAAGACATCGGCGGCATCTGGCTTAACATCATCTTGATGGGCCCTTTAAGTTCGGGGTCTAAGAGTTCGGTAAGATCACGATTCATCTTTTTCTCCTTACCTTTTTCCGAGGGTAATCCTAGCAACCCTGCGTGCTTCTGTAAATTATATCATCCTGAATTTCCGGAGAAAGCATTACAAAATAGGCACTGAAGCCTCCTACTCTAACTACCAGGTCCCGGTGCTTTTCAGGATGCGTTTTGGCATCGAGCAACTCCTCGGTATCGACCATGTTGAACTGAATATGCTGCCCGCCGTTCCTAAAGAATGTATCGATAAGTATCCCCAATTTTTCCCGGCTCTCCGGGCTCTGCATGACGGTTCCTGAAAACTTCTGGTTCAAGCATGAAGCATAGGACTCGTTAAAGCCTGCCTTGAGCGCCGACCTGATTACGCCGGTGGGACCAAGCTTGTCCATTCCCCGCATCGGCGAAATCGAACCATCGTTTAAGGGTTCCTTTGATTTACGCCCGTTGGGGAGTGCGCCCACGCCCAGACCTCCAAAATAGTGCCAGGATAATCCTTCACGGGAAATTTTACAGGGCACATCAAAGGGGTTTTTATATGACATGATTACACTTCCAGAAAATTTTCCTACCTCACGAACCATCAAATCTGCCTCATCGATATCATTGCCGAACTTGGGCGCCCCCAGGCACATCTGTTTGATTTTTTCGCCCCTCTCGCCCTCGAAGTTGGTATCAAGGGCGTTTATGAGTTCATCCATAGTCAGTTTTTTCTCATCGAATACCAGTTTCTTGATAGCTGTGAGAGAATCCGCCGTGTCAACTATCGCCCGGTCGCTGATACCATAACTGTGGTCCGCGTCCGTAATAAGTATATCCTGCCCTTTTTCCATGTATCCGGGGCCGGTAATACAGGAATTAAACGGGAAACGCAGATACTTAGGCTCAACACTCTGGGCCAGAGTACCAAGCCACAAAACCCGGTTGACAACAAACTTATACTGTTTTTTAAACGCTTCATACAAGTCTTCAAAAGTATTGAAGTCCCGCGGGTCGCCGACATCGATACCGACCTTTTTACCGGTGATTTGCGATACCCCCCGGTGAAGTGTGAGGTCCAGAAGCAATACTACGTTTACCGCTCCTTTTCCTTCACTGCCGTTATGATCAACTTTAGTTGGCAGAATCGGTGTCACACAGCCCTGACCGTACCAGTCTCTCGCAACTTCTACAGGCGTCCCGTCATTTAAAAAGCTCGCGACAACGTGGTCACTGTTTTCAAACAGGGGGATGCCGCCTTTTGTCTTAACATTCGTCTCCAGCGCCTTAAGCAATAACCAGCGGGGTGTTTGCGAGTTCCAGTTAAGAAGAACGGTCGGTGATGATAGTCTGATTAGTCCTATCATATGGAGAAAAAGATAGCTCAATGCATTCGAGGCATCTTTGCCGTTCCTGTCTACACCACCGATATTGACACTATTGATGCTGTAACTGAACTGGTGGGTTTCCTGCTGTGTTTGACCGACCGGGACCACGACTTTCATACCCCAGAGTGTTAAAGTGCTGCCCAGCAACTCCGCTGCTCTTTCCAGCGTTAACCGCCCATCCCGGATGTCTTTTTCAAAATATGGCCTCAGGTACTGGTCAATTCTACCGACTAATAGAGGATACATTGCCTCCAGTCCTCGGCCGACCATGATGAAATTCATGCACTGAAGAGCCTCATGAAACGTTCGGGCCGGATTCTCCGGCACGTGTTCACAAATCCCGGCAATCTCGATAAGCTCGTTTCGTCTTTCAGGATTAGACTCTTCATCGGCCTTGCGGCGCGCCAGTTCAGCGTATCTTCGCGCATAGTGTATCATCGCCTCACAGACGATAATTGCCGACTGCCAGAAGTAGAGCTTGTTAACATCAGTCTCCTTCATTTCTTGAAATCGCTGGAGACCGGTTTCAGCTTCCTCAATCATGCCGCGCATACCCCTGGATAATATTTTCTCCCACATCGCTTTATTGGTTACACCCGGAAAGTACCCGGAATCCGGTGTAGGGTCACTGCCTTTTGCATCGGTAATATCCTGTGCCCAGGTGCCCACCACGGAATGCCAGGTATCCTTGACATGGTCTGGTGCCGTCTTCCCGGCGAAGAAGCGGGAGCATTCCCTTAAAACATTCTTGTCTTCTTTTTCCTGAAATACCATCGCTCGGCTCAAGCTATCTCCCTCGTCCCAGAGCCCGGCAATACAGTCTCCGGTTTCATCCACAAACACCGGCCCTCCGACGAGATGTTCCGTTTCCCTGCCTACAATGATGTCAAAATCGTGAATAGCAATAGGTGCATCTTCGAGCACTTTCTTGAACAGCTTGGCGCGGCGGAGTTCGATATCCTCTCCCTCTGTCTCCTTCCAGGACTCCATCGCCAGTATGGCCCGGTCAACGGAAATTATTCTCGGGGAGCTGAACATAGCGTCCTTCAGCTGAAAGAGACGCTCACTTAGTTGTAAGTTGTCAATCCTTTTTAGCATAACTTCATCGGTATCCAGCTTGGTAACCATAATTTCCTCCAATTAACCACAACATGAGTGGTCTATTTCCGTATTTATATTATATCATCTTGATATCAAACATATAATATTATTAGCCTCAAACACTTTTTTGACTGATTCCACCTCATCTGGTTCAGGAGAAAGAACTCCGGAGAGACGATATTCCTTATCCAGTGATTCATATTTCCCTTTTCCCAGGCGGTGATACGGCATTAATTCAATACGAAGAGTATTATTCCCCAATCCATGTAAAAATTCCGCCGTCTCCTTGATGTTTTGCATATCATCATTAATGCCCGGAATCAAAGGCATCCGGAAAAGCATTTTTACTCCGCTGGCGGCTACAATCTTTGCGTTGGAAAGTATCAGACTGTTCGGCTTGCCGGTATATTGGCGGTGTTTTTTCGAATTCAGGTGTTTGAGGTCGTATAGTACATAATCAGTGTAAGGGAGAACCTGTCTCAAAGCGGACTCGGCGGCATATCCTGATGTCTCCACGCAGGTGTGGATGCCGGCCCGGCGGCATTTTTCAAACAGGTCGTATACAAATTGTGGCTGCAAGAGTGCCTCTCCACCGGAAACCGTTACTCCGCCACCCGATGCCTCATAAAACATTTTATCTCTGTTTATGGCATCGAAAACCTCATCGACGCTCATTTGCTCCCCGTAGAGAACGATTGCTTTATAAGAACATACCGAACTGCACGCGCCGCAGCCCGAGCATCGTTCCTGTTCGATACGAGGAAGCTTGCCTGCCTTGTAAACCAGTGCTCCATCGGGGCATACTTCTTCACACTTGCCGCATTTAGTGCAAAGGGCTTTAATGAATCCGACCTCAGGGTGCGGGGAAATACACTCGGGATTGCTACACCACTGGCATTCAAGTCCGCATCCTTTCAAGAACACCGCTGTTCTTATGCCCGGTCCGTCATGAATTGAATAGCCTTGAATATTTGTGACTAGAGCGCGGTGATTGTTTATCATTTTGTCATCAAGTCAGGGAGCCAGAGACTTAGATCAGGCACAAATAATACAATAAATAAGAAAATTACCAGGGTAATTAGGAATGGTACTGCCCCTTTGAGAAGATCGCCCGTTTTAATGATAAAGACGTTTCGCACAAAAAACAAATTCACTCCCATCGGTGGTGTAATTAGTCCAATTTCGAGGTTAACAACGTATAGTATGCCAAACCAGACCAGGTCAAACCCCAGTGTGGTGAGTAAAGGGGCAAAGATAGGTATTGTCAACATGGTGATTGTAATTGAGTCGAAAAGCGAACCTAAGATAAGATAAAGAATCATTATAGCTATAACAATAACTATTGGAGGGACACTTAAAGACGTAACCAGATTGCCTAAAAAATCTCCCACACCGGCGCTGGCTAACATATAAGAGAAGAATGAAGCCGCAACGATAATGACCAGCATCATTGAATTTATTATGGCAGCTTCTACCATGGCCCGGTATAAGCCTTTCCAGCTGAGATGAAAAACCGTGACGGCGATAAGTATTATGACCACACAGCCGATTCCCGCGGCTTCGGTGGGCGTGGCTACGCCAAAGAAAATCGAGCCGATAATAGCCACTATTACTGCAATTACAGGCCAGACCTTTTTCAATGATACCAATCGTGTGATCCAGCTGACTGAGCCTGCGGCGGGACCTAATTTCGGATTTCGCCAGCAAATTATTATAGGTACAATCGCCAGCATGATGGCTAAAAGGGCGCCAGGTATAATCCCGGCTATTAAAAGATGGCCTACAGACACATTGGCTATGACTCCATAAATAATTAAGGGAGTACTGGGTGGAATCAACGGCCCGAGAACACCCCCGCACATCAATCCCCCTAGAGCTAGGTTCCTATCGTAGCCGTATCTTTTTAATTCCGGTTCAGCCACTTTACCTACTGCCACTATAGCAGCGCCGCTGACACCTACCGTAGAAGCCAGCATGGCTTCACCAATGATACTGGCGCTAATTAGCGCTCCGGGAAGGCCGGAGACCCAGTTTCTGGCAACCCTGTAGAGGTCCTCTCCTATAGTGGTCTCGGTGATTACACAGGCCATAAGCACGAATAGGGGTAGAGGGGTCCAGGAGTAGTTATAGAATAGCGAGAATGTAGCCAGACCCATTTTATGGAGAGCCATAGGTCCAAAAGCGAGAGTCCCGAAGACTACCGCGCTGAATCCCAGGGCAAAAGCAATGGGAACGCCCAGTATCAGAAAAAATACCATAGAGACAATACACAGGATTGCCGCTAGACCATAATCCATATTCGTCTTCCCATACTTACATGACGGTTCAGCATAATATTATCAACCGGGACTACTTTGTGGTTCTCCGGAAGATGTCCTTAAGTTAAGCAGGCCGAGTACCAAACGAATCACCAGAATAAAGCATAAGAATCCGTAGCCTATGGGAATCAGGAGCTTAACCGGGAACAAAGGTACCGGCCAGGATGATAGACTATTCTGGCCAATTTCAAGAGCGCGCAAGGTATCGCCAAAGGTTATCCAGGTGATAATACCGAAAAAAGTTATCCCTAAAATCGGGCTGATGATATTCGAGATAATATTGTGGACGTTTTCGGGTAACCGCTCAAGTAGCAAATCGCATCGGAGAAACCTGTTTTGCCTTTCTACGGCAGCTAAAGCTAAAACAAAACTGAGCAGCAAAAACATCTTGCTAAACTCATATGAAACGGGCTCCGGGCTGTTGAAAGCATACCGCCTGAT
>CAYYVO010000025.1:0-2057 GCA_964475175.1 uncultured Dehalococcoidaceae bacterium
GTCATTACACTTTGTTCAATTCACCATGATGTCCAGGCTGACATCGTCCTCGCATTTTATTACGAAGTCCTCCAGCGACCCGAATTTGGAGAGGATTTCCTTCTCGCACCGGTAAAAGAGCCCGGTTTCCGGGTAGGGAGTAACGAAAAACGGGCCACACTCGATCTCGTTGTCCACCAGGAATTTGGTGGTGTCATATATCGACTGCATATTTTCGCCGGGCAGGCCGACCATGTACACCTTGTCCGGGTAGATGCCGGTAATGCTCGTTATCTCCCCGATTTCCCCCTGCGTGATATACTCTTTAATGCGGATGTAATTTCTGTCACACCGCCGGCTATGGTTAACGGCAAGGGTAATCGCTTTCTTGCCGCAGAGCTCTACCAAGCTGTGGCCGTCTTCAACGCGAGAGGCAATCGGTTTCTCGCAGAAAATCGCTCTAATATCGTATTTCGCGGCGTCGGATACTATTTCAAAGTGCGTGTTGGTTGGCGAACAGACACTTATAATATCGAGTCTTTGGCCGGCAAGCATATCTTTATAATCGGTATAGAGTTTCACGCCGGGGCACCTTGCGGAGAATCGTTCGAGCTTACTTTTATCCGGGTCAGCGGCGGCGTCGATTTCAACATCAGTTGATACGAGGTAAGCCCCGGCATGCGAGGAGACGTCTTTCCTCCTGGAATCTTCATCGAACAACGAGCCGATATTGCCCAGGCCAATTATCGCTGCTTTGTATGTCATTGCAGTCCTGCTCGATACAACCGAACATCCGGGCTATCTAATCTTTAATATGCCTTCTATGAATCTTTCCATTCCCAGATTGTCCCGGAAATGGTCATAAGCTCTTAACATACCGGGGTCTATATCGTCCAGCGGATTGTACCCCTTATCGATTATTCTCTTTATCACTGACAGTAGGTCTTTCCGGTTCCTAAAAGCAATTATGTTGCCGTACTTCTGCGCAAACGGGTGCTGGTTATTTCCTGTTGTATCATAGTATAGCCCAATTTTACCACATAACATAGCTATAGTAGAGGGACTGCACATTCCCATGGTTATATTAATATCCGATACCGCAATAACCTCGGTAGGGCCGATTTCTCTCGGATTATCGATCAGGTAGAACCGGCCGCTTTTCAGAAGCGTATAATTGTATCTTTACCAGGCAGAATTAGGGATTTGTTCTACGGCAGACCGGAGTCTCCCTATAGTACTGTTCTACGATAGGGCAGGGTAGCGTGCTATTAGTTGTGTAGCAGTACTGTCTATACCCTGACGCAGGCGACCTGGTGTTCGTCGCCGACGTCCCTGAGCGGTGGAATATCCTGGCTGCATTCTGGAATGGCCATGAAGCAGCGAGGGTGGAAGCTGCAGCCCGAGGGTGGATTGAGCGGACTGGGGACTTCACCCTTCAAAATGATACGCTCACGTGTTTCTTCTACAAAGGGATCTGCAATTGGTACCGCGGAGAGCAAGGCCCTGGTGTAGGGGTGGAGGGGATTTTCATAAAGCGTTTTGGCCTTGGTAATCTCGACAATGCGTCCCAGATACATCACGGCCACACGGTCGGAGATATGCCTTACAACGGATAGGTCATGGGCGATGAAAAGGTAGCTCAGGTCTTTACTGCTGTCCTGCAGTGATTCCAGAAGATTAATAATCTGTGCCTGGATAGAAACATCCAGAGCGGAAATAGGCTCATCGCAGACAATGAGATCGGGATCGCAGGCCAGGGAGCGGGCCACGCCGATACGCTGTCTCTGGCCGCCGCTGAACTCGTGTGGATAGCGATCAGTCATGCTCGGATCCAGGCCGACTACGCGGAAGAGCTCCTCAACTTTATCATTGTATTCACCCTTGGATATGACCATCTGGTGAATCTTTAGCGGTTCGCCGACGATGCTGCCGGCGCTCTGCCGGGGGTCCAATGAACTGTAGGGGTCTTGAAAAATAAGTGCCATGTTGCTGCGCACTTCTCTTAATTTTTTTTCGGTAAAGGTAGCTATATCCTCCCCCTCGAAAAATACCTTGCCCTCGGTGGGTTTATATAGGCC
>CAYYVO010000025.1:2067-12173 GCA_964475175.1 uncultured Dehalococcoidaceae bacterium
ATATAGGCCGAGGACACATCTTCCGATAGTAGTTTTGCCGCAGCCGCTCTCTCCCACCAGTCCGAGGGTTTCGCCTTTTTTCATCTGGAAGGTAACGCCGTCGACGGCCTTAACGTCGGCCACCTTTCGGCGCAAGAGACCGCGGGTGACGGGGAAGTATATTTTCAGGTCTTGAACATCCAGGACGACATCATCATGTTTTTGGTTCACTTATTTCTCCTTGGTATCAGCATAACATCTGATATAATGGTTACCATTAACAGGATTAAGTTCAGGCCATGGCTTACTGGCGCATTTTTCTAACCTGTAAGAACATCTGGGCAGGAAGGCGCAGGTAGGGGGCATGTTAATCAGGTTCGGTGGCAGGCCTTCGATTGGGACGAGTTTCGTACCTTCCTCCTCATCGAGTCTCGGTATGCATTTGAGGAGGCCGATAGTATAGGGGTGGCGTGGTTTGGAAAAAATGTCCTTGGTGGTGCCGGATTCGACTATGCGACCGGCATACATTATATATATCCTCTGGGCATAACGCGCTACCACGCCGAGATTGTGAGTTACAATAACCAGAGAGGCGCGGAAACTCTTGACCATTTCCTTCATCAACTCGAGCAGCTGAGCCTGGGTGGTCACGTCCAGGGCAGTGGTGGGTTCGTCCGCGATGAGAATTTTAGGATTGCAGGAAAGACCCATGGCAATCATAACCCTCTGGCGCATACCGCCGCTGAAATGATGGGGATAATCATCGATACGGTTTTCGGCACCCGGTATGCCAACCATTCCCATCAGCTCGATGGCCCTCTTTCGAGCGGCATCATCACTCATTTTCATATGCAGCACCAGCATCTCGGTGAGCTGCTGGCCAATTGTCAGTACGGGATTGAGTGAGGTCATCGGCTCTTGAAAAATCATGGCAATCTTGGCGCCGCGGACGGAGCGCATTTCCGGCCCGTTGGCTTCGTATTTCAGGAGGTCGATTCCTTCGAAGTTGACTTCACCGCTGACGATTTCACCGGGTGCGCTGATAAGCTGCATAACAGAAAGCTGGCTGACTGACTTGCCGCAGCCGCTTTCGCCTACCAGACCGATGATTTCCTGTTCATCAATATAGTAGGAGACACCGTCAACAGCTTTAACCAGACCGCTCTCGGTCTTGAATTGCGTTACCAGATCATTAACACTTAGTAGTTCTGTCATTTTTACATCCCCTACATTAAAGTATACCCCTTAACCTGGGGTCAAGTGCGTCTCTAAGCCCGTCACCGACCATGTTGAATGCAAACACTACCAGCATGATTGCCACTCCGGGTACGATAGAAAGCAGCGGTAGGTCTCCGTAGCGGTATCCATCGAAAACCATGGCGCCCCACGCGGCGCCGGGAGGCTTGATACCGATACCGAAAAAGCTGAGGGCGGCTTCCGCCAGGATAAGTCCACCCAGCTGGAGTGTAATCAGTACGATCATCGGCGGTATGGCGTTAGGCAGGATATGACGCAACATGATGCGCCCGTTGGTGGCACCCATAGAACGTTCCGAGAGAATATAATCATTTTCCCGGATGCTGAGAGTAAGCCCGTTCATCACCCTGGCATATCCCGGCAGGGTGGCAATACTCAGGGCGATGATGACATTTTGAATACCGCCTCCTAATACGGCCGCAAAAAGCATGGCCAGGATAAGCATAGGGAAGGCCATCAGGGCATCCATTACCCTCATTATCAGCATGCTGACAATGCCACCGAAGTAACCTGCGGTTATCCCCAGGGTAACGCCAGCGACCGCGGCAATCCCCACGGTAACAAAGCCTACCATCAGCACTGTCCTTGTGCCGAAAATAAGACGGCTTAACAGATCTCTACCCTGGATGTCTGTACCCAGCCAGTAGGTGCTGTTTGGTCCTACCAGCGCATCTGCCAGGTTTCCCCGGTACGGGTCGTGTGGAGCCAGAATTTCTGCAAAGATGGCGGTCAATAACAGTATCACCAATACTACAAGCCCGAAAATAACTATTTTACGCTGCAAGAACACCTTGATAAAACGTCGCCACTCGCTCACAAGGGGTGGTGCTTCCTGAAACTCTTCAACTGTCGGATTTCTTGATACCATTATTACATGTCTCCTAGCCGTACCGAATCCTGGGGTCGAACCAGCCGTATGATATATCGACAACGAGATTCGTTATAACAATGATGGCGGCGATTACCAGGGTGCCTGATTGGATTACTATATAATCCTGGGCGAAAATGCTGGTGATCAGTAATCTACCGATGCCAGGAATAGCAAAAATCTGTTCCACAATGACAGAACCGGCAAAAACCATACCCAGAGCGATGCCGAGTATGGTAATCACCGGAATAAGGCCGTTTTTCAGAGCGTGTCTCATAATAACGGCACGCTCTCTCAAGCCCTTGGACCAGGCGGTGCGAATATAGTCCTGTCGGGTTACCTCGAGCATACTCGAACGCGCCAGACGCGCTGTTCCCGCCATCATCGTCACAGCCATGCAGAAAACCGGCATTACTATTTGCTGGGTGTTCAGCCAGAAATCATCAAACGGGGAAGTATATCCCGCGATGGGGAGCACGCTAAGCCTGAGACCGAAAATTTGTATTAATATAACTGCCAGCCAGAAAACCGGGATACATACGCCGATATTCGCCAGGGTGGTGGTAACAGCGTCTATCCAGGTACCACGCCTGATAGCCGCTGCCAATCCCATGAGGACACCGCCAATGATATTAATAACAAAGGCCAGCAGCCCCAGGTGGAGGGTAATGGGGAAACGGTCCGCCATGAGCTTTCCGACATCCTCGTGATAATATATGGAGGTCCCCAATTCTCCTCTTGCAACGCCTCCCAACCAGTTAAAATACTGTATCAGTATAGGCTTGTCGAGTCCGTAGTAGACGCGGAGATTTTGTAACTCTTCATCGGAAATACCGCCCTGCTGGGCTTGCTGCCCAAGGAAGATAATCAACGGGTCACCGGGAAGTAGGCGTATAGCAAAGAAGACGATTAACGTTACGATAAGGAGGATAATAAACGCAATAATCAATCGGCGTATGATATATGTGGTCATTATAAACCTCAGCGTTTGCCTGTGTAACCTTGCAGGAAAATATTACCTGGTGATGTGCCGCCCGGCTAATTTCCGCGGGCGGACATCAATGGTAAATACTGCGTCTTTAGCTATTACCTATTCTATTTCTTATCGTAGATACCGGGCGGTCTGCTCACGAAAATACTCCCGTACTATGGTGCAAACCACCCGGCATCATTATAACACGTTAACTAACGCTCTTCCATCCACCAGTATTCCGGCTGATAGCGGACAAAGCCCTGAGCAAATTGCTGACTGTGTACCCAGGGTTGCGCCACTGCGGCTGAAGGAATCTGGAAAACCGGATTGAGGTAAGCACCGTCATTCAGGTATCGGAAGCATCTCATGGTTACTTCCTCCTGCTCCGCAGCTCCCGGATATCCCTTTGCCTCCTCGTCTAGTACCCTCTGTTCTTCAGTATGGCCGAGATAGACGAGATCAGAAAACGGGTCGGTACTGAACCAGCGCATGTAGGTGAGCAGGTTGGTAATGTCCATACCCGACCACATCAACGACAGACCGGGTTGCGCTGCGCCCCAGACCGTCCCGAAGAACCTGCCGGGATCTGCAAGGTCAATATCGGTTTCGATACCGACTGCATCAAGATATTGCTTGATAGCTGTGCCGGCATCAACATCGGTGGGAGAAGAGGTATTAACCAGCAGCGCGGTCTTAAGGCCATCGGGATAGCCGGCTTCGGCTAGCAGAGCCCGGGCTTTGTCCGGGTCATACTCGCGTATCGGATAATTAGGATCGTAGCCCCACTCGCCGGGAGGCGCCAGCTGCAGCAGCGGTACATACTCGCCGCCACTGAGGGCGTTGGCGATAGCTTCCTTATCCAGGGCGTAGTCAATTGCATAACGCATCCTTTCATCGTTCCAGGGAGAATCGGGGTCCGATGTGTTGGGCCAGATGCTGTAGACCAGACCGACCCAGCCGCTGATTTTCTTGAATCCCTTGTTATACATCTCTACCTGGTCTCTGGCGGATGCGCCCTGCCAGTAGTCTGCCTCACCGGCTTCCATAATCGCCTTGGCGGTTACCGGGTCGGGTATATAGCGGATATAGATGCCGTCGAGGTAGGGCAGACCTTTATCCGCCTGCCAGTAGTCCTCGAATCTCTCCCATTCCATGTGACTGTCTCTTACATACTCCACCAGCTTGAATGGGCCGGTGCCGACAAGATGGGTTGAATCCCAATCGTTCTGCACCTCGGGATCATCGCTCCCGCCCGTTCCCTCTAAGAAGGCAACCATGGAGCGCGGGAAATTCCAACCCCAGCTCTGGATAAGCTGGTTGGTATACTCGTTGTAGCGGATCTGGAAGGTGTAGTCGTCGATCTTATCAATGCCCTCGAAATAGTTGAAGTACTGCATTCGACCATTATCAATAGCTTGTTGATAACCGAAGATACAGACATCGGCGTTCAACTCGGTTCCGTCATGGAACTTGACACCTTTCCTCAGATGGAAGACGATCTTTTTGTTCGCGATATCGTCGTCAACCTTGTAGCACAGGACCGGCTCCAGGCCGTTACCCTTAGACCTGTCGGCGGTAGCATCCATCAGGGCATTGAGACCATAGAGTGTAGCTCCGAGGTCGGCAGGACCTCCGCGGAAACCGCCTAAGACCTGCGGTCCGGCTGCTGTGATTATCCTGAGGACACCACCGGGACGACCGTTGGCAAATTCACCAACAGGATCCGCATAGGGAATTTCTCCGCTGGGTTCCGGTGTTGGTGTTGGGGTTGGTTCCGGCGTCGGTGTTGGTTCCGGCGTCGGTGTTGGTTCCGGCGTCGGTGTCGGCGTCGGTGTAGGTTCCGGTTCGGGCTCGGCACAGCTGGCTAACAGAAGCCCGCTAATGATGATAAGGATTACCGCAAAGAATAATAAGCTTTTCTTCATTACCGTTTTCAAACCTCCTTTTTATACTGAGATGAACTGTATCTTCTCAGGAATAAGGGTAAATTCACCTCGGCCTAATACTTACCTCAGGTGAACCGCCCTTCCTGGTATGTTTTTACCGGTAATGGCCCGGCTGTAATTTTGTATACTATAACGCAAAAATGATGGATAGGTTAGTTTATTTTAATATATGGCAAGGTGAAAAACGGGAATGATATTTATTGCAGCGGACATCCGCCGCACATCCCGGGTGCCTGAATGCCACGTTAACAATAACTTATTATAGACCCCTTTGTCCAGTATATTCGAACAATTGTTTATATCGAATATACAAAATTATAGAATTCATTATAAAAACAGACATATTGACACGCATGCGTAATTACGCAGGCTCATTATATATACCAGATATTTGTATTGTCAAGAATTTTATATTTTTGTTATCTTTAAGTAAGATAAATTAAAAAAAGACCATTATGTTGGAATACTCGTAATTCCTATTATCACTGATGGCGGATAACTTGCTATACCTAGTTTGCTGGATGTATCATTAATGCTTGGGATATCATACTTGTGTTCGTGAGTTGTTACTATGGATAGCGAATTGGTTCCTCCCGGGCTGACCTACCTGGCCGATAACATAATTTCCCGGCAAAACATAGTGGGTGGCACCAAGGAGCAGGGCGCCCGCTGGGCACAGGGTCTCGACCTCCCCCGGCAGGCTGAGACCGTCTTTTTTGCCGGATGCGGCTACCAGTATTCCGCCCAGCTGGAAGTGCTAATGTCTCTGGCCCGGGGGATAGATAAGAGCGTCATCGGCGCGGAACTGCCCATGCGTTTTGCCCGCTTTCAGAAAAAGCTGGGACTCAACCTCCCCGGTATCTACAGCAATGTCCTCTCGGGAGGCGTTCTGCCAGGTAATACTGAGGTCAAACCGCTGACTGCGGCTGTCAAAGTGCTGCGCAACCTGGGACTAGAGCCGGGCTACCTGGCTGAGGAGGAGCCCTGTTGCGGGGCGCCGCTGAACCATGCCGGACTGCAAACGAAATTTGCGAAAAATGCCGCTCAGGCATACCGCAAGCTTAAAGAATCAGGCGTAAAGCAGGTAATCGGCATCGTGCCGTACTGCACCCACGCCCTGGCCAAGTTATTTCCTTTATATGTAGATGGCTATGACCTGGAAGTAAGGCATTTCATGGAAGTGGTCGCTGAGAAAATCCCGTCCCTCAAGCTGAAGTTCCCCCGGAACGTTAAAGTGACCTATCACGATCCCTGCCAGCTGGTGCGCTATTTACAGCTGGTCGAGGAACCGCGACAAATACTCGGGGCTATCGAGGGTATCGAACTGGTAGAGCCCGAATGGACCCATGGGGAGTGGGCGACCTGCTGCGGAGGTGGGGGAGGCTTCGAGACTGTTTTTCCGGAGTTGAGCCAGGTACTGGCAATAAACCGCGCCGGCGAACTACTGGAGACTGGCGCCGAGATTATCGTGACGAACTGTCCCGGCTGCGTCATGCAGCTCAAGGACGGTCTGCGGGAGCTGAAAGCGAACGGTGTCGAGGTGCTTGACCTGTCCGAGGTCGTTGCCATGGCCATGGAATCGTAAACACCATGTCTGATTTCAAGAGTTATAAGAAAGAGATAATGGGGGCGGCGCACAACGACCATCTCCGTCTGGCCTTGACGCGGGCTATCAAGAGCTTTCGCGGCAATGTGAAGAGTGCGCTGGAGAAATTCCCCCATACGGTGGAAATGGCCGAAGAAGTCCAGAAGATAAAGGAAAAGGCCATTCCGCGTATGGAAGAGCTGGCCAAACAGGCCGTTGCTTCTATAGAGGAAAATAAGGGTAAAGGATACATCGCTAAAACAGCGGAGGATGCCCTGGAGATTATCGCCGACCTCACCGGCACCGGCAAGCTTATAGTGAAAGGCAAGACGATGACCGGAGAGGAGGTCGGTCTACGCGAATACTTGGAGGAAAAGGGCAACGAGGTTTACGAGACCGATCTCGGCGAGTTCATCATCCAGAAAATGGGTTCGCGGCCGATGCACATCCTCTCGCCGTCAATCCACGTGCCCCGCGAGGATGTCGCCCGTCTTTTCTCAAAGGTCATCGGACAGGGTATAACCCCGGAATCGGATATCGCCGAGATGGTGGCCGCCGCCAGAGAATTTCTCCGGGAGAAGTTCTTCCAGGCGGATATCGGCATCAGCGGGGCCAACGTGGTCGCCGCGGAGACGGGCACGCTGTTCATCATCGAGAACGAAGGCAATATCCGCCTTGCCACCGGGGCGCCGCCGGTGCACATTGCCCTGGTGGGAATGGAAAAGCTGGTGCCCGCCCTCAACGACGCCTATAAAGTATCCGAGGTAACCTGGCGCTACGCCAACTATACGATTCCCTCTTATGTGAGCATGATATCCGGGCCCAGCAAGACCGGCGATATAGAAAAAGTAACCACCTACGGCGCCCACGGCCCCAGGGAGTTCCACGTTATCTTTCTGGACGGAGGCCGGACCAGGCTGGCCAAATACCCCCGGCTGGCCCAGGCGCTGTACTGTCTGCGGTGTGGTGGCTGTCTCTACGAGTGCCCCGTCTTCGCCGTTACGGCCGGACACTTCGGGGATAAGTATTTCGCGGGTATCGGGGCCGTCTGGGCGGCCATCGTCAATCAGGACAGGGAGAAAGCGGCATCGATAGCCTATACCTGTCTGACCTGCGGGCGGTGCCGTCAAAGGTGCCCCATGAAGATAGACGTACCTGAGATGATTATCGAACTGAGGAAGCTGCTGGCGGAAGGCGATGCTGCCGATGCGGGAAATTGAAACCGGTGAAATCACCGATGCCGTCGCGAGTCTTTTCGAGCAGGCCGGCTACGAGTTAAGCGAAGACGTCCTGTCTGCCCTGAAGAAAGCGCGCCGTGATGAGGAATCACCCGCCGGCAGGGATGTTCTCGATACTATCCTGAAGAACGCCGATGTCGCTAACAAAGAAGGAATCCCACTCTGCCAGGACTGCGGGACAGCCGTTGTTTTTCTGGAACTGGGACAGGATGTCCATGTAGTCGGCGGCGACCTTTATGCCGCCGTCAATGAAGGCGTACGCCGCGCCTACAGCGAAGGCTATCTGCGTAAGTCCATGTGCGACCGCCCTTTTACCGCCCGCGCCAATACCGGCGACAACACCCCGGCGGTTATTCATATCGATATCGTGCCGGGTGACCGGCTGAAAATCGCGGTGATGCCCAAGGGCGGCGGGGCGGAAAATATGGCGAAGCTGGGCATGCTGCTGCCGGCGGCGGGGAAAAACGGGGTAGTGGACTTCGTCGTTCAAGCCGTAGAAGAAGCTTGGAGCAAGCCCTGCCCGCCGGTGATTATCGGTGTGGGTATCGGCGGCACGGCGGAAAAGGCGGTCTCTATGGCCAAGCATTCGCTGATAAGAAAAATCGGCGAGCCCAGTCCCGATAAAGAGACCGCCGACCTCGAACGGGAGATTTTAAAAAAGGTCAACGACCTGGGCATCGGTCCGATGGGCTACGGCGGGCAGGTCACCGCGCTGGCTGTCCACGTCGAGAGCTACCCCACACATATCACCAGCCTGCCGGTGGCCGTCAACATTCAATGCCACTCCGCCCGCCACCGGGAGATAGTACTTTAAAAATTGTCATTGCGAGGAACGTAGTGACGAAGCAATCCGTTTCCTGCAATACCTGTAATATTTGATTACGGATTGCTTCGCCTCCGCCTGCGGCGGATAGTCTCGCAATGACGAGATTATCTTGGACCATAAACAAAAAGGTATGATAAAAAAGATTCAGCTGCCCTTAACCGAGGAAACACTGACCGCACTCAAGGCCGGTGACAATGTCTTGCTTTCCGGGATCCTCTATGTTGCCCGGGACGCCGCTCACCGCAGGATGGTGGAGGCGTTGGAGAGGGGAGAACCCCTCCCCTTCGATATCCGGGGGCAGACCATTTATTACATGGGCCCCTCTCCGACCAAACCTGGTAAAGTAATAGGGTCGGCCGGGCCTACCACCAGCGCCCGTATGGACAGTTATACCCCCCGCCTCCTCGCCGAAGGACTCAAGGGGATGATCGGTAAAGGGGTACGTTCTGACGAGGTCAAAGACGCAATCAAAAAGCATAAGGCCGTCTATTTTGCCGCCATCGGCGGTGCCGGTGCCTTACTTTCAAAAACTATCGTAAAATCCGAGGTAGTTGCTTATAAAGACCTTGGTCCGGAATCTGTTCTCTGCCTCGAGGTGAAAGACTTCCCTGCCACCGTGATTAACGACATACACGGCGGAGACCTCTACGTGGAGGGGCGGAAGAAGTACCGCATATAAAGCTAATTAATAGAATTCTGGTACTTGCGTGCTGTCATCAGGCCGATGAAATAGAGGGGGTATTTGTGGAGAGCCAGTTCTGGGCAAGGCTGGATGAGCTGATAGAGTCATCGAAGATAGTTCTTGACAGGCCGAAAGGGTCGAGACATCCCAGGTACACGAACATAATTTTCCCGCTGGATTATGGGTATCTGGAAGGTACCAGCGGGGGAGACGGTGACGGTATAGATATCTGGTGCGGCACGGCGGGACACCGGCGGCTGACCGCCATCGCCTGCACCGTGGACATGGTAAAGAAAGACACGGAAATCAAACTGATAATCGGCTGCACCGATGAGGAAATAGGTATTATCGAAGACTTCCACAACGGCCCGTATCAGTCCGCTATTATTATAAAAAGGAATATCCGGTAGTCACCGGGTACGGCAGCTACCGGATACTATTATTTATCGCTGTTTATTTTTCGATGGGATAACCGGCGTCCACCCAGGCGCTGTAATTGCCGTCGAGCCGGTAAACATTCATAAATCCGGCATCAACCAGTTTTTCTGCACCGGCAACAGCCACGCTGGTACTGTGACAGTAGACCAGGTACGTTTTAGTCTTATCCAGGTCAGGAATGGCGGTATCCAGGGCACCGCTGCTCAGGGGGTAATTAACAGCTCCGGGCAGGTGACCTTTGTCATAAACCGGTGAGACATCGATGATGATGATATCCGGGTTGTCGTCGATTAGCTCTTTGGCTTCGGCGGGAG
>CAYYVO010000026.1:0-8446 GCA_964475175.1 uncultured Dehalococcoidaceae bacterium
GTGACCATACCGGTCTATGCCGCCTGCCGTCTCGACCCCGAGTTAGGCGAGAAATTCCTCAGGCAGGGTCGTCTGGACTTCGTTTCCATGGTGCGGCGGCTCCTGGCCGACCCCGAGCTGCCCAACAAGGTCATCGAAGGACGGCTGGAAGATATCACGCCCTGTACCGGCTGTCTCTATTGCATGGATGTGCGCAACCGCAACAAGCCTCCCGAGTGCCGGGTAAACGCTTCCCTGGGCAGAGAAGCCGAATACGCAATTAAGCCCGCTGACAAGAAGAAAAAGGTCCTGGTTGCCGGCAGCGGGCCCGCGGGAATGGAGGCAGCAAGAGTGGCGGCGCTCAGAGGACATGAGGTAACGCTTTATGAAAAATCCTCGAAGCCGGGTGGTCTTATACCCCTGGCCGCCGTTGTCAAAGACCTCGAAATCGACTGCCTTATGGGCCTGATTGATTACTATAAAATCCAGCTCGATAAACTGGGCGTGAAGATGGAAACGGGTAAAGAGGTGGATTCGGCCGTAATTGCAGAGACCAAGCCGGATGTTGTTCTCGTTGCCGCCGGCGGCGTGCACGATACCTTCGATATTCCCGGGAGCAACAGTAGTAAGGTGGTCGACAGCGCCAAACTCCACAAGCAGCTGCAGTCCTACCTGAAATTCCTGGGGCCGAATATGCTTGACAGGCTCACCAAGCTCTGGATGCCCATAGGTAAGAAGGTAACGATTATCGGGGGGGACATCATCGGCTGCGAGCTTGCCGAGTTCCTGACCAAGCGTAGCAGAAAAATTACCCTCGTTCACATGGGTGAAGAACTGGGTGAAGGCATGACCAAGGACGATTTCCTCAGGCTGGTTCCGTGGCTGGAGAAGAAAGGCGCCACCATTTACACCGGGGCTAAATGCGAGGAGGTCACCGACGCCGGACTGGTTATCACCACCGATAAGGGAGAGAAGAAAATCCTCGGGGCCGATACCATCGTCGTTGCCCTGCCCCTGCTGCCTAATAACGATGCGGTAAAAAGCCTGGAAGGAAAAGCTGAGGAAACCTATACCATCGGCAGCTGCGCGGAACCCGGGCTGATAGTTAATGCCATCGCCGACGGGGCGCGTATCGGGCGTAAAATATAAAATAACAATCCTTCGTAAGTTCGTTTCGGTTATGGTTGACATGGCGGGAATACGGAATTATAATTACCGTACTCTTATTTGATAGGGAGGTTGTCATGTCTATCGAACAAAACAAGGCCCTGGCCAATCGTTGGACCGAGGAGGTATGGAACCAGGCGAACCCTGCCACAATCGATGATCTCTGCGCCGCCAACTTCGTATTTAATTATGCCCCTCCCGGAATGGCACCTGATCGAGAGAGCTACAAAAAGACCGTAGCCATGTACCACGGTGCCTTCCACAACATGCATCTCACCAATGAGCTCGTTATTGCCGAAGGGGACTTAGTTGCGCTGCGTTGGAAGGGTACCTCCACACACAATGGCGAGTTCATGGGGATCGCCCCTACGGGCAAGCAGGTGACGATGACAGGGAACAGCATCGCCCGTATCGCAGGTGGTAAGATTGTGGAAGAGTGGACCGAGATGGACAGCCTGAGCATGATACAACAGATTGGTGCTATCCCATCCCGCTAAGCAACCTCATAAATAGCCCTTAATTTTATAACGACTATGAGGAATCGCTTTATCCGACGCCCGTAAAGGCCACCTGGAACAAGTGAAGCAGCTCGGCAAAGAATTCTAACGCCTCCTGAATGTATTCATTCATTCCTCCATCGATGGGACACTCTGCGTTGTTTGTTCCTTGACAAATCGTGGGGTAGTAGTAGAATATTGCTATCACATATACTCCAAAGTGCTGTGTCTCAAAAAGGAGTAGTGAACGATGCCTTCAGCACGGTGCCCTAAATGCGGTTATGAAAATTCACCGGACGCCCGTTCCTGCGCCAGTTGCGGTTCCACCCTCCCCAGCCCCGAAGATAGAATCTCGAATGAACAGCCCCAGGACATTAACGAAGAGATACGCAGCCTGCGCAGTCTTGTCAACCAGATAAACAATCGTCTCGACTCACTGGAAGGACGACAGCATGCAATTCAACCGGAACCACAACCGGAGGCAGAACCTCCCCCTCCACCTCCGGCACCCGCACCGGCAGCTGCTGTCCCGCCATCCGAACTAAAGCCCCCGAAGGTCAAAGAAGAACGGGAGTGGGAGCAGATATTGGGGGGAAGCTGGCTGGCCCGGATAGGAGTTCTTGCCCTCATAGTGGGCGCCGGGTTCTTCCTGAAATTTGCATTTGATAACGAGTGGATAGGACCGACGGGACGGATTATTCTGGGTATAATCGCCGGTCTGGCCATGCTCGGGCTGGGCTATTACTGGCGCAGGAAGTACCCCATATTAACCCAGGTGCTCAGCGGCGGCGGCATTGCCATCCTTTACCTATCCGTCTTCGCCGCTTTTGCCATCTACGACCTGATTCATATCTATGTCGCCATAGCCTTCCTTTTCCTGATAAGTTTCGCTTCGGCAGGCCTGGCGCTTTATTACAACTCCATGAGCCTGGCTATTCTCGGCATCATCGGCGCCTTCTTTGCCCCGTTTATCCTGGGCGCCTTTGTCGACCGGGGAGATATAGGCAGGAGGGACGACACCGGTTATGCAATCCAGCTCCTCGTATATATTATTATCATCGATATCGGCGTGCTTATACTGTCCACCTTCCGCAACTGGCGCTGGTTCACCCTGCTGGCGTTATTCTGTACACTCATAGCCTACGCCGCCTGGTACAGTGAGTTCGATAGAACAGTAGGGCTGGCCACCGCGGAGATCGGCCTGACAATTATGTTCCTTATCTTTGTCGGCGCTACATCTCTCTTCCATATTGTCTGGCGGCGTACTCCCAGAGTGTTCGACTACATATTGATGATAATTAATGCCGCCGCGTACTTCGGCATAAGCCTGGGTCTGATGTGGGGCGATTTGCGGGTATGGATGGGCGGCTTCATTATCCTGCTGTCCCTGTTTTACGGTGTAGTGGCTTACGCCGCCCTGAGAAGCAGCACCGAGAATGCCAGGCTCAGCCTGTTTTCGCTGGCCTTGGCGCTGGTGTTCATTACCGTGGCCATACCCGTACAGCTCGGGGACACGGCCTGGACAACCATCGTCTGGGCGGTCGAGTTCGTATTATTAATGTGGTTTTCCTTCAGCCTGCGTATGCCTTTTCTCCGCTATTACAGCTTCGCTCTCTTTGTCGTTATGGCCATACGACTCCTGGTCTTCGATACCACGGTGGATATACGAACCTTCCAACCGATTATCAACGAACGCTTCCTCGCTTACGTTATCGGTATCGCCGCGACATACCTCGGTATATATATACTCTGGCGGCATAGGGAAACCTTCCCGGAATGGGGCATACCGGCATCGACGCTGGCAATCGCCGCCAATTTCTTCACTATCTGGATACTCAGCTTCGAGGTCTGGCACGGCTTCTCCGGTGCCATCAGAGAAGCAGAGTTTGGAGCAAGGGAAGGCCTCAGGGATGCCCAGAACCTTTCCCTGACGGCTGTCTGGGCTATATACGCCGTCGCCGGGCTGGTTATCGGCATTATAAAACGCTGGCGTTCCGTGCGTCTCGGGGCGCTGGCTTTCCTGGTAATACCCATCGGTAAGGTATTTGTTTATGATGTATTCCAGCTGGAGACGGCCTACCGCATCGTCGCATTCGTCGGTCTGGGAGTCCTCCTGCTGGTCAGCGCTTATCTCTACCAGCGTTACAGTAGAATAATAAAAGGGGTATTTATTGAGAAATAGCTGTCCGAAAATATCCCTTATAGCGCTAATACTGTTACTGCTTACAGCATCCGGCGTGACCGCTGACTTTTCCCGGAGCGACTGGCGTTACGTTAAGGATATCACCCTGCCCCGCAAACTTTCACCCGAAAATTTAGTCGAGTTCGCGCCCGACACCGAAGTATACGCCGGAGCCTCAGAAGGGCTGGCCGACCTCCGTATTATTTCCGGCAATAACGAAGAAATCCCCTACAAGCTGGAGATAAGCAAGGCCGAGAGCGAGAGAAACTCTTTTTCAGTATCCATTCATGATAAAGGCTATGTACCCGGCGGCCATGACGTGTTCACTATAGAACTGGGGCAGGCGGGTATTATTCACAACGAAATCGAGATAATTACCACCGAAGAGGATTTCAGCCGCAACGTCATCATCGAGGCCAGCAACGACGAGTCCTCCTGGATGCAGGTAGCCGAGCAGACTATCTATGCCATTACCGTCGAGAACCGGGGCTTCATCACCAGGGATACCCGCATCCGGTACCCCGATAGCACGGCGCGCTACCTGCGGGTTTTCATTGCCGATGACGGCGAGGGGTCACTTGATATAAACGGCGCCAGGGTGTTCTATGTGAAAGAGATACCGGCCAGTGAAACGCAATGGCCTTCGACCATTCTGGAGACATACCGTGATTCCACAGAACAAACCACAAACGTGGAAATAGACCTCGGGTCAGCGGGACTACCCAGCTCTCGGCTGGTGTTGAATATACCCGATACCAATTTCTATCGCTCAGTCAACATCGAAAGGGGCTCCAACCGAGAAACCTGGTCGTCCGTCCTGCGGAGGGCAAACATATACGCCTTCGAGACCACCAAATATACCGCCCGGAACGTTAGCATCACCTACCCGGAGACTACCGCCCGTTACCTGCGAATTGTAATCCACGACGAGGACAGCCCCCCGCTTACCGTAGAGGGGGTAAAGGTATGGGGCTTATCACGCCGTATTGTTTTCACCGCCGACCCCGGGCAGTCGTATAGACTCTACTATGGAAATACAAAAGCCGGGCGTCCCTCTTACGATATCGAGAAGATATTCCCCTACCTCACCACCGAAGCGCTCCCCGAAGCCGGCCTGAGCTTTCAAATGGACAATCCCGACTTTGCCGAGGAACTACCGCCAGTCAGCGAGCGTTTCCCCTGGCTCTTTCCAACAGTGATAGGTGTAGCCGCGGTAATCGTAGCCCTTCTGCTGTTAATTATCTTCCGCCAGGTACGCAAATCGCTGCCTCCTCCCGAGGAATGAAAAGCGGGGATGGGCGGTACTATATCAAACGGTCTATTATTCGCCCCTGGCCCTTCTGAGCAGGCCGCGGAGCGTCCCCCAGAACGTATTGGCGTTGTCCACCTTCTTCTCCGGAACCTCGATTTCACCGTAGCGGACTTCCGTGTAGAGATCGGTAATTCCTTCCAACGGGTCCGTGCCATCCGGCACCCAGCTCTCCAGACGTTTTGCGTACTCTTTTGCAGTCTCGTGATGGCGGCGCGGTTTTCCGGAGCGGGCTGCTTCCCACTGCAGGTGTTTGTATATATCCCTTACGTTCAGTCGCCCTTTATCATCGAAACTGTATTTCGATGAAGCCGGGCCTGTGCCCTGAAACCTCTTCCCGAGCGAGGCAAATAACTCTTTTAAATCGTCTCGCAGTGTGTTCAGGCTCCAGAGCGATTCGTGGATTTCTTCAATTTCATTAAGGCGCCGTTCGGTCCGCAGGCGTGCCACAGCCCTGGCCAGGATAAAAAGAACGACAGCCACGATAACCAGTATTACCAGCCAGCGGGCTATATCTGTTACAATCGGCGGCACCTCAAGATTACCCACTTCCTCCATATTTCCAAAAGGAGAGCCTCCTGGCTCTTGGGGCTCAAAAGGAGTATCAGAACGCACCAGGTTTATCAACCACCTTATAACCCAGACTATAGCCTCAAAGATGTAGATAAGAGGAATAAGAATGTAGCTGACTATTTTCCCGATAAAATCGCGAATAATGCCGAAGCCATGGGCGATATCCGCAAAAAAGTCTGCAGAGAAAACACTGGCCACCACGAATCCCACCACTACCATACCACCGATAACCCCCAGCATAATCGGGAGCCAGCGCCATACCGATGTGCCCGCCGCTTCTTCCCTGGACATAGACCGGCGCATTATGTAGAGCTGGCAGATAGCCACAGCCATGAGACCGAAGAAGAAAAAGGCCATGACATAAAAACCAACTTCGCTCCCCGGCCCTGCGAAGGATTCCTCGCCGGAGCTCAGCTGCCAGATAATAATCAGGAAGATAAGGCATACCAGACCAAGTAAAAACGACCTGTAGATGCTTCTGAAATACGAGGTGGTGTTGCCCAGGTTGATTCCCCGCCACCACAGGTACAGCATCACCGGCAAGGCCACCACGATGGTCTGTGGACTCTTGAATGTTGTTCCCAGAGTTTGCCCGACATAGCTGAACCACTCTATGCTGAGAAATCCGTAGCCTGAATTATAATCTATCCCCAGCACCAGCAGGATAAGTACAATGCCGCCGCCTATGATGGCGCCCTGTTTATACCGCATCGGCCATGGCTGGTTGAGGATTATCCTTGTCATCACCAGTGAAACCAGCAGTATGATGATGACCGAAGCCAGACTTAATACCGGACGCGACTCGTTAAAAGTCGGCCAAAGTCCCACCCATATCAGCCAGGGATAAACCCAGAAGGACTCCATGAGAATGACCGCCAGCGGGTAAAAAACTACGGCCAGCCAGTCGAAATTTTTTAATTTACCTGTAATAGTCATTTTTTAACTACTTAAGTCTCTTCCAGACCGATTTGCTGTATCACGTCCCAGGCAACATCGTCGTTAATATGATAAACGGTGAGATTTCCTGCCCCCGTTTCCGGTAATTCCCCGCCAATTTTTACCAGCACAACGTTACGTCCCAACCGCTTTATATCCAGCAACTGAGCCATCAACTCGTCGGAAGCCTGTGCGGAGATAGCCACTAGAGTGCTGCCCCAGGGAAGATTCCGGGCTTCCTGCCGGATAAAACGTCCTGCCGGAATCGTCTCCACCTGGTGCAGTTGCGCCAGGGCTTCTAAAATATGCAACAGCTGGTCGGGGTGCTGGCTGTGGGGCACCCTGACCATTCCCTTTGAAAAGCGAGTAATCTGATTGACATAAAGACCCACGCGGAACCCGGCCTGCAGAGCATACTGGGAAATAGATGCTGCCGTTATAATCCCGAGTTCCTGCAACTGTAATACACTACCGAAAATAGGAGCCTTAAGAGTACGCACATCCAGGAAAATGCTCAGGTCTATAGTAGTCGTCGGTTCGTAGACCTTTGTCTGGAGCTTGCCGTGCCGGGCGGTACTCTTCCAGTTAATCCTCTTAAGACTGTCACCGTAATGGTACTCCCTCACACCGGCGGTCAGCACCGGGTCCTGGAAAAGATGCTTTTTCAAACGGATATCGCCGAAGAGCTGCTGCGAGGGAATGCCCAGCTCTTCAAGCGGCACCAACCGGGGATAAACGATAAGATAGTCCAGCTTCTCGATGTGCATTTGCCGGCGGAAGAAACCGAAGAGGTCGCCGGACTGGATAGTCGTCGGGCCGAAGATAAACAGCCCCCTCCGGGAACACCGTATCGGGAAGCGCCGCTTGACCCGGTGATACATGTTGATAGGAAACATATTGCTGAGAATGATGCGGTCTTCATGAGTCACCGTAGTTCTGCCTTTGAGCAGCGTTATGTTCTCCGGCAACTCGTCCTCTATCTGTATCCAGGGAAGCGGCAGGGGCTTCCGGTTGGCGATCTCCACCTCGTAGACAATCTCTTCACCGAAGAATACCTTATCCCGGCTCAGGCTGCGTTTGTATTCGACACGCCGCAAGCAGAACCGGTTCCATAATCGGGATATGCCGCCGCTGAGTAAAAATAATAGTGAAACCAGAGCGAGCGGGACCTGGCGCAGTATCAGACTGACAACCAGAATCAGAAAGAAAACGAACAGCCAGTAGTCGCCCCGCATCGCCTAACCTTCGCCGGAGAGAGCTTCCTCTTCTACCGGCACGAATACCGTATCTATTATCTCCTTGAGCATCTGCCCTCCACTGTGCCCGCGGAGTCGGCTCTCCGCCCTGGTGATGATGCGATGCACCAGCACCGGAGTGACCAGGTATTTCACATCGTCCGGTATCACGAAAGCGCGCCCCTGTATGGCCGCGTATGCCTGGGCGGCATTATAAAGCGCCAGCATCGCCCGCGGGCTGGCCCCCAGCTCTATGTCTTCACGTTCTCTGGTGGCATGAATCATACGGATGATGTAATCTTCCACATCCGCAGCAATGTGTACCTCGCGGCATGACTTCTGCATCTTGAGCAGGTCGTCCGATGAAATAACAGGTGCCAGTTCTTCCAGGGGGTCGGACTGGCGGAAGCGCGAAAGAATCAGTTTATCGTCTTCAGCCGTAGGATAATTTATCTGTATTTTCATTAGAAATCTGTCCAGCTGGGCCTCGGGCAGGGGGAAGGTACCTTCCAGCTCGATGGGATTTTGTGTTGCCATTACCAGGAAAGGACGCGGCAGGGGCTTGGTC
>CAYYVO010000026.1:8456-12078 GCA_964475175.1 uncultured Dehalococcoidaceae bacterium
GGCTTGGTCTCGCCCTCGGCGGTAACCTGGCGCTCCTGCATCGCCTCCAGCAGGGCGGACTGCGTGCGGGGGGTGGCGCGGTTGATTTCGTCCGCCAGAACAACCTGCGACATCACCGGCCCGGGGCGGAACTCGAAGTCGGAAGTTTTTTGATTGAAAATATACGTGCCGGTAATATCAGAGGGAAGCAGGTCGGGCGTGCACTGGATGCGGCGGAAACTGCACCCCAGCGACTTTGCCAGGGATTTCGCCAGGACCGTCTTACCCAGACCCGGCACGTCTTCCAGGAGTATGTGACCCTCGCAGAGAAGGGCCACAATGGTTAACTCCACCACCTCGCCTTTACCCACGATGACGCGCTCGACGTTTTCCTTTACTTTTTCCGCGGCGTCTTTTATTTCCTTAACGACCTTGTCTTCCATTTACCCAACCACTTTCTTTTTCTCCATTATATCAGCTAAGCCATAATGGCGCTAATACACAAGCTTATCCGATGAGATTGAATATGGGAAACCGGCCGTATTTTACCGATGTTGAGTAATACAGACACCGGCTATTGCGCCGGCTCTGAATCCCTGTATTCCCTGACATTTACATCCAGGGATTCGGAGGCTATTTTTATACTCTTGTTTTGCTCCAGTTCAGAAAGGAGTCTGCGATTCAACCTGTTTTTTACTATCCTTCTTTGCCTTACTTCCGTAATATATCTGATATTCATAGAAATCCAGTTATCGGTCAGGATGGCAAAAACCGTAGGCTCTGTTGATTTCCTCGGCAGATAGTATTTTTCGGTTAAGTTTGATACAGAAGCTTCTGATTTTATCGTATCCTCTTTGGTTTCTTCTTCGATAACCTTTTCAAAAATTTTCAAGGCTTCTTTCCAGTCGCTGTCATAAGTTATCGGGATACTCATCTCGTCCCAGATATAGGGGTGGTCCCTGGTGTAGTTGTTCACCACCCCGGATAACACCAGGTTGTTCGGTATGATAGAGAGCCGTCCGGTTGCCTGGTCGCCCTTTACCCATTCATTCGTCTCCAGCAACGTTGTGTAAAATATACCGATATCGATAACATCGCCGATTTTAGAGCTGATTTCGATTCTATCGCCGATATGATAGGTGCCGGTAATAAAAATAATCAGGCCGCCGGCAAAGTTCTTGAAAATGTCCTGTAAAGCAACGGCGGCACCCGCCGCCAGGATACCGTAGGAAACCAGTAATGCCTGCAGATTCTCCACCCAGATGGCTATTGCGGCGGCGATAAACGCAAGAATTGCCAGCATGGAGGCTATTCTTCTTAAGGAATACCGCGTCTTCGGTTCCTTTATTCTACTGGCGATTATCCGCTCGATAATCACCTTGATCACGATATAAATGGCAAACAAAGCCACAGCGGTATAGAAAGTTTTCGTCAAATAATTATTGGGGTACTCCAGCTGGATAAACCAGAGGGCGATAATAACGATTATTAACAAGCCGATTATTATTAATCTGTTTCTCATGGTTTTAACAGTTCTTGCAGTGAATCTTCTATGGTAAACTTAGATTAATTGTCGCGGCGCTGTTTGTCAAGCTGGATGAGCCTGTGCCGGCAATGTTTCGTTTCGGAGGATAAACATGGCCAAAAAGGATATAAAGGATGTCCTGGATATCAGCAAGGACATCCCGGGCAACCTCAGGTTCGGTGTTATCGTCGCTGTATCTCTCTTGTGGGTACAGGTGCTAAGGTCTTTATTTTTCGACATATTATCTACGCTTAATGTTACTTCTAACATACTCGTGGACTTCCTGACAGCCGTGATAGTGACCTTTTTAGCGTATATAGCATTATTGAGCTACAGAAAGATAGTTGCCCGGATAAAACACCTGCGGTAAACCTGGCCGACAATTATTTCTTTTCCGGGTTCCGATTATTTTAGTATATAGAAATTAGCGTACCATCGAGTTTAAACCATATCATGCTCGTCTTCAATACTTCCCACCATCTGCTCCAGAATATCTTCCAGCGTGACCAGTCCGGCGACCCCTCCCTTCGCATTGAGTACGACCGCCTGGTGCAGCTTTTCTCGCTGAAAACCGCGCAGCTGACTGTCTATCTTCCTGTCCCAGGGGATAAAATACGCCGGTCTGATAAGCGTCTTCATCGAGCCCAGTTTCTTACCGCCCGTTTTACCCAGGAGGTCTTTAACGTGGATAAAGCCGATAATTTCCTGGCCGCCGCCCTGCCGCACCGGAAAGCGGGAGTAACCGGACCTCCGGATTTTCCTCAGGGCCCGGTCGATAGTATCTTCGGAGCTCAGCGTCACCATGCTCTTCCGGGGAACTATGATATCGCCGACGGTTTTATCGTTCAGGGTAAATATCCTGGAGAGCATTCCCTTCTCCCCGGCGGTGATAGCGCCCTCTTCCCAGCCGATATCAATCAATGTTTTTACCTCGGCCTCCGTAACCAGATTCCTCTTGTTCCTGGTAATATCGATGCCGGTGAGCAGGAGAAGCTTCCGGGCGATATAGGTCAACACAAACACGACCGGATGGAAAACCATCATAATTACCCTGAGGACCGGGGCGGTAGCAATGGATATGCGGTCGCTGTTGTACTTGGCATAAACTTTGGGCGTAATATCGGCGAATACAAGGATGATTACCGTAAGGGCTACCGTAACGTAGACTATCCCCGCATCCCCCCACAGTGAAATGGCGATAGCCGTGGCAATGGCCGACATTGCGATATTAACAAGGTTGTTACCGAGGAGAATCGAACCGATTAGGCTTTCCGGCTTCTTCAGAATATCCTCGACCATTTGAACCCGCCGGGGATGTTTTTTCTCCAGCTGGCGCAGGCGAATCCGGCTGACGGCCATAAAGGCCGTTTCCGAGCCTGCAAAGAACGCCGAACAGACCAGCAGCAGCAGTATTATTATTATCTGCGGGATAATCGATAAACCTTCCATGCATGACCTCCCCCGGAATATTTATCCAATAGCAGCGGACGAGAACAAATGTGATCCCGGTTAAAACAAGTTTTACGCACCTATTATTCGTCATGCGTGGATTTAAGTCAAAGAGTTGGATATGAGTCAAGATACACATTAAAGTTAGAGGCGCTGATGGAGGAGTTTTAGGGGGATTTTTCACCCCACCCCACAAGACCCTAGCCAATCCCTACCCCACAACTCCAGCAATGGCAACCGGATTAACCAGTCATATCTGGACTGTTGAAGATATAGTAAAGTTGGCTATAGAATAGGGGAATACTCTATTGTAGGAGAATAATATGGCAGATTTAGAAGTAGGGAAGACACAGTTTAATGAAACTCTGAAAGCATGTTGTTTAAAAAATGGGGTCAGACTACAATTTGAATACCCCTCTGGAAAGCATTTCCCAAGCCTCTCTCTTCACATTAATTGGGAGCGTTGGGATAGATTTGTTGCTTGGGTAGAGCTACAACGTAAGGAACAAGCATTAAAAGTTATAGAACAAAAGAGTTGATAATTCCTAATACTCCAACTCTTTATCATGTGATATAGCGAGAAATAATGTATATTAATATATATTATTATGGGGGGATAAATTTTGTTTGAGTTTTTGTTCCTTTCCTTTGGGAGTATTAGACCATTTC
>CAYYVO010000027.1:0-1575 GCA_964475175.1 uncultured Dehalococcoidaceae bacterium
TCCTGGTCTGGTAACCACGTCTCCACGCTGCAATTGGGAGGTTGTAACACCCACCAGATTTGCCGCCACCCGACTTCCCGGGTCGGCGGTTTCGATTTTTGATTTGTGCGTCTGGAGCCCGCGCAGTCGCGACTTTAATCCGGCAGGAACAATCTCCACCTCCTGCCCTACCGTGAACTTGCCGTCAATCAGCGTGCCGGTAACTACCGTGCCGGCTCCAGACATGGTGAAAATCCTATCTACCGGGAGCCGCGGCCTCCCCAGGTCTTGCCTGGGCTCGGTCGTATCCAGGAGCTCATCGATTGCCGCCAAAAGCTCCGGCAGTCCCTCGCCGGTTACCGCAGACACCGCCAGAATGGCAGCCCCTGCAATGGCCGTGTCAGCAATTACCTCTTCTACTTCCATCCTCACCAGGCTCAGAAGCTCTTCATCCACCAGGTCTTTCTTGGTAATGACGACGATTCCCCTGCTTACACCGAGTAAATCGAGAATGGCAAGGTGCTCGCGGGTCTGGGGCATCACTCCCTCGTTAGCGGCGACTATAAGCAACGCCAGGTCGATACCGCCGACGCCGGCCAGCATGTTCTTGACGAAACGCTCGTGCCCGGGCACATCGACGATACCTATTTCCCGTCCGCTGGGGAGCTTGAGCCAAGCAAAACCAAGGTCAATGGTCATGCCCCGCACCTTTTCCTCGCGGAGGCGGTCGGGGTCAATGCCGGTCAGTGCCTGTACCAGCAGCGATTTTCCGTGGTCGATATGCCCGGCTGTACCCAGTACGTACATATGAGGACTGCCTTATTTCTGTAGACTCGCTATATCTTCCAGAGCCCGGAGTACAATATCGTCTTCTTCGGGGAGGACGGTGCGGGGGTCGAGGAGGAGAACATCCTCGCTGATACGCCCGATAACCGGTATATCTCTCAAACGTAACTTCCGGGCGACCGCCTGGGCTGTGTTTTTTCCAGTACTATGAATTGCCACCAACTTTGTCGGGAGGCTTCCCCCGGGCAGACTGCCGCCGCCCACCATTGTCTCGCCATCGACCACCTTTCCCATATTCCCCAAAGCTTTTACCCAGATACTGGCGCGCTTTTCGATGTCAGCCAGCGGGGCGGCAATCATACGCCAGACGGGTATTTTGTTTGTTGTTTCACCCTTGAGATAGTGAAGCAGCGTAGCCGCCAGTGCCGCCAGTCTGGTCTTATCCACCCGCATCGCCCGGGCCAGCGGATGTTTTTTCAATTTATCGATATACTGCTTTTTACCCACGATTATGCCCGCCTGCGGTCCGCCCACCAGCTTATCTCCGGAGAAAAAGGTCAACGCCGCTCCGGCGCTTACGCTCTGCTGAACCATAGGCTCCGGGGCCAGTCCGTAGGCGGTAGTATCCAGAAAGCAGCCGCTGCCCAAATCGTCCAGCACCATAAGGTCGTGTTTTTTACTTACTTCGATAATATCTTCCAGCGTTACCTCGTTAACGAAACCAACCAGCTTAAAATTGCTGGAATGCACCCGCATCAGGGCCACCGTACGCTCGGTTACCGCCTGCTCGTAGTCACCGGCGTAGGTGCA
>CAYYVO010000027.1:1585-9538 GCA_964475175.1 uncultured Dehalococcoidaceae bacterium
CGCCGCTCTGGCGCATAACGTCGGGGATGCGAAAGCCCCCGCCGATCTCCACCGCCTGTCCGCGGGAGACGATTACTTCCTTGCGTTTGGCCAGCGCCGAAAGACCGAGAAGCACCGCCGCGGCATTGTTATTAACGACGAGTCCGGCCTCAGCGCCGGTCAGCTGGCATAATAGTTCCTCGACGTGCACGTGACGGGAACCTCTGGAGCCACTTTCCAGGGTAAACTCCAGGTTGGAGTAGCCCTTACTAACCGAGTCCATGGCATCTATCGCTTCCCGACTGAGCGGGGAGCGGCCAAGGTTGGTATGCAGTATCACGCCAGAGGCATTGACTACCCGGCGCAGGCTCGGTTTCTCCAGCGACTCTAGATTTATCAATATCGAGTCTACTATATCATCTAAAGAAGCACATGGCTTCCCCGAGGCAATCGATATTCGCTCATTTTCCAGACGCTGGCGGATAACGCTCACCACGAGGTCGTGCGGATAGCTTTCTCCTATCCGGCTGATACGCTTATCGGACAGCACCTTATCCACGCCAGGCAGATTCCGGAACTCGGTTCCCATAGGCCATATTCTACACAATAAATTGCAATACTTCAAAGTTGACAGCCTGGCTATTTAATGCTAAACTCAATAAAGTTTACTACTTTAGTCAACATTGGAGATTTAACAGTGAAACTATCGACGAGGTCCCGCTATGGAACCCGCGCCCTCCTTGACCTGGCCGAACACCGGGGGGAAAAACCGGTACAGCTTAAAGATATCGCCGGCCGCCAGAACATATCGCTGCACTACCTGGAACATATTATCACCCCGCTGGTGGGTGCGGGAATAGTCAGGAGCACTCGCGGCGCACGCGGTGGCCTGAACCTTACCAGACATCCTAGAGACGTGAAACTCAGCGAGATTGTTAAACTTCTGGAAGGGGTGAACACACCCGTTGACTGTATCGACAACCCGGAATGCTGCAAACGTTCCGACTTCTGTGTTACCCGCGATGTCTGGAATGAAATGAAACAGGCAATCGATGCAACTTTGGAAGCTATTACGCTGCAGGACCTGCTGGAACGGCAGATAAAGAAAGAAAAATCGACTACATTATCGGATTGAGTCCCTCGGGGCTTCTTAAAAATCCCGGTCGAAGGCGCATTGTACCTGTAAAATAAGGTATAATTGTCGCAGGAACGGGGCAAAAAGGCCTCTTTTGTTTATCCTGAAAAAGGAAAGCGCTTTATGTTCAGGGCATTGAAAGAAGATATCAGGACAGTATTCACTAAAGACCCGGCTGCCAGGAGTGTATTGGAAGCTGTTACATGTTATCCCGGTCTGCATGCCCTCTGGGCGCACCGCGTGGCGCACTATCTCTGGCAGCATAAAATTTATCTCATAGCCCGCCTGATTTCGCACTGCAGCCGCTTTTTCACGGGAATAGAGATTCACCCCGGGGCAAAAATCGGGCGGCGGTGCTTTATCGACCATGGTTCCGGCGTAGTCATCGGGGAGACTTCTGAGATAGGCGACGATGTTCTGCTTTATCAGGAGGTGGTGCTGGGCGGCACTTCAATGGAGAAAAAGAAACGTCACCCCACCCTTGGTAACGGCGTCGAAATGGGCAGCGGGTCTATTGCGCTGGGGGCTATTACTATCGGCGACGGCGCCAGGATAGGTTCGAGCTCGGTGGTCATCAAGTCGGTACCGCCGGGCGTTACCGTCGTTGGCATTCCCGGCCGAGTCGTCACCAAGCGGGAAAAACCGGCTATGGACCTGGAACATGCCAAGCTACCGGACCCTGTTGCCGAAGCGCTGAGGTCTGTCGCTAAAAACCACCACCACCTTGAAGAGCGTCTGAAAAGACTGGAGGATTCAGCCGGTATATCCGCTGACCATCGGAAATCGACAGACGGTAAGAAAACCAGGCCGGTGATCAAAAAATAATAAGCTAGTTAAACAGAATTTACAATAGCAATCAAAGAACAAAAAACCTAAAGATAGAGGGAGTCAGCAACGATGGTGAAATTCAGCCCGGTAGGCGAAAAGGAAATAACCAGAGCGATTGTCTCCGAGTTTGCCGCGGAGTTTAACGAATACGTCGATAGTGACTGCATCATAGTTGGGGGCGGACCCAGCGGTCTTGTCGCCGGACGCGATATAGCTAAAGCCGGTAAGAAAGTGGTTATCGTCGAACGGAACAACTATCTCGGCGGCGGATTCTGGAGCGGCGGCTACCTTATGCCCAAGGTAACGGTGAGGCACCCCGGCGAGAAACTCCTCGACGAACTCGGTGTGCCGTATAAAACCGTAAGCGAAGGACTGGTAGTCTGTAATGCACCCCACGCCTGCGCCAGCCTTATCGCCGCTGCCTGCGCCGCCGGCGCCGTTGTCTTTAACATGACGATGCTCGAAGACCTTGTGATTAAAGACAATAAAGTCTGCGGCGCCGTTATTAACTGGTCACCTATTGCGTCCCTGCCGAGGCAGATAGCCGCCCTGGACCCTGTCGTCCTCGAGGCTCCGGTGGTAATAGACGCCACCGGCCATGACGCTTCCGTCGTGAAAAAACTGGAGCAGCGCGGCCTGATTCAAACAAAAGGCGAGGGCGCTTTATGGATTGAGAAATCGGAAGACCTTATCGTGGAACATACCGGGGAGTGCTTCCCCGGCTTAATCGTCACCGGAATGGCGGTGGGCGCGGTTTACGGACTCCCCCGGATGGGCCCCACCTTCGGCTCCATGTTCCTGAGCGGAGAAGTGGCGGCTAAAGTAGTACTGGAGAAGTTATAGAAATGAGTACCGAGATGGCGGAAAACAGCAGTTGTTGCTCTAATAGTGATTGCGGCTGCACGACGGACGTGTTCCCTACTTCAGAGAAGTGCCCCGAGTGCGGGAAGCGATTACGCCTGGTCGGTCGTGCCCAGCTGGTAGAATTCAGACTAAATTGCACGAGTTGCGGCTATACCGGTTCGCTACTGTCTCGGGAAGAACTGGCTGCGTTGTTATAGCTATATAATTCGATCCGTCTGGTTCACCATTCGTAATAATTAAGGTCTAACTCCGGGATGCGTCTTTCCCTATTTACATGTAAGAGGAAAAAGTGAAGATAGCAGTTGCGATGAGCGGTGGAGTCGACTCTTCTGTAGCCGCGGCAATACTAAAGCAGCAGGGGCATGAGGTTGCTGGCCTGACCATGAGGGTCATGCCGTCGGGAATCAACAATCGCGCCGAGACCGATGCCGCCAGCGTTGCCCGCATGCTGGACATACCCCACCATGTCCTTGACTTGACAGAGATGTTCAACCACCTGATTATAAACGATTTCTGCCGGGAGTACAGCCTTGGCCGCACCCCTAATCCCTGCGTTTTATGTAACAAGCATATCAAGTTCGGGGTCCTGCTGGAAAAAGCTATGGAAATGGGCGCCGATTTTATTGCTACCGGGCACCACGCAAGGATAGAAAAGGACGATAGCGGGAGATACCTCCTGAAAAAGGGCAAAGACCGGAATAAAGACCAGTCGTATTTCCTCTGCCGGCTTGACCGGGAACAGCTCGGTCAAGCCCTGTTTCCCGTCGGGACAATGACTAAAAATGAGGTGAGAAACATCGCAAATGAACTGTCACTGCCCTGTTCCTCGCGACCCGAAAGCCAGGAAATATGCTTTATCCCGGATGAAGACTACGCCAAATTCCTCGATGAACGAATACCACACTCCGATACGCCCGGGCCAATACTCGACCTGGCAGGAAATGAACTGGGACAGCACCGGGGCATTACTTCTTATACGATAGGTCAGCGCAGGGGACTGGGCATAGCCGCCGCCGAGCCGCTATACGTAACCGCCATTGAATCGGAGATAAACGCCGTCATCGTCGGTACCAGGGAGCAGGCATACGGTCAGGACCTGGTAGCCGGCAACCTGAACTGGATTGCAATAGATAGGCCAGACCAATCAATAAGAGTAAAAGCTAAAATCAGATACCGCCACAAGGAGGCCGAAGCTATCATAACTCCTATTAATAAAGATAATGTTTATGTAAAGTTCGCCGAGCCGCAGATGGCCATTACACCCGGACAGACAATAGTGTTTTACGACGGTGATACCGTCATTGGCGGCGGGACGATAATCGGACAAGGAAGTTAGAATGACCAGGATAATCGCTGTATGCCAGAGTGAAAAGAAAGGCACGAAAAAGAAACCCGTGGCAGAAGTTGCCGTAAAAGAAGACCACGGCGTCGTCGGTGACGCTCACGCCGATTGTACCACCCACCGCCAGGTAAGCCTGCTCGCAATCGAGAGCATCGATAAGATGCGCGCTAAAGGCTTTGACCTCCAGCCGGGCGACTTCGCAGAGAACGTCACTACGGAGGGCATCGACCTTGCCTCCCTGCCCATCGGCACCCACCTCGCGCTGGGTGACGAGGTCGTTTTAGAGATGACCCAGATAGGCAAGGAATGTCATGCCGCCTGCGCTATCCGCCGCCAGGTTGGCGACTGCATCATGCCGCGGGAGGGAATCTTCGGGAAGGTTGTCCGGGGAGGTCACGTTAAACCGGGCGACTCTATAAGAGTAGTCAAGTAAGTATGGACAGTAAAATCCTCAAGAAAGTAGATTACACCGCCGTCAATGGCGGGAGTACCCCCGCGAGCGAGAGAATTGTCAGGGAGACGGCCCTGGAGATTCGCATCGATGGCAAGCATGTCGCCACGGCGATGATACTTGGCGCCATGGAAAAGGAGTTCGCAATAGGCCACCTGCATACGCAGGGCATTATTAAAAGCGCTGCGGATATTGCAGCTATAAAGATAAAAAATAATCTCGCCGATATATCGTTAAATAGAAAAAACACCGGCAGTGACTTACCATCCCGAGTAGACTCAGACTTGACAGTTACTAAAGAAGACGTCTTTGCCTGCGTTCGGGCTATTTTAAAGTCGGAAGTCTTCACCGAGACCGAGGCGGTACACTCCGCCGGACTGTTTATCAATGGCAAGGAGGTCGTCGGTATCGCCGAAGACCTGGGCCGACACCACGCCCTGGATAAGGTAATCGGCACCGGTCTAATTAAAAACGTCGATTTCAGCCGGACGCTGACCGCGTCCACAGGCCGCCAGCCGACGGAGATGATTCTAAAGTGCCGCCGCGCCAATATCCCTATAATCGCCACCAAGGGCGTGCCCACCGCACTGGCCGTCCGTATGGCGGAGGAGGCGGGGATAACGATAGCCGGGCTGGTGCGGGGTGATACCATGATAGTCTACTCCCACCCGGAGCGGATTGAATAAGATTATGAATAAAGATTCTTCAAATCAGGTAAAGCAAGCGACAACCTCGGAAATTATAAAGTGCCGTAAACTTTCCCGAGGGCGTTTCTCCGATGCCGATATAAGCCTGGTCGTAGAACAGGAGCTGGCTATATACGTCAACGATAGCCACCTCGCCACCACCTCTATTACCCCCGGTCTCGAGCGGGAGTTCGTAGCCGGCTACCTTTTCGGTCAGGGTTTTATAAATTCTCTGGAAGATATTGAATCGATACATATAGAAGACAAAGCCGCCAGAGTTACGCTGAAAGATAGCGGTAAAATGTCTCCTTCAGCTTCAAAAGCCTCCTACCGTATCGTCTCCGGGGGCGGCCGGACAGCCTATTTCGACACCGGCATGCCCCGCGAAATACTTTCCGATATCAAGGTTAAAAAGCAGGATATCTTCACAGCAATGAATACCCTGTTTGAAAAGGCAGAAATATACCGCGATACCGAAGGTGTCCACGCCGCAGGGCTTTTTACCGTGGATGGTGAACCGCTCTGCATCGTGGAGGATATCGGCCGGCACAATACACTGGATAAAACAATCGGCTACGCCCTGCTTAATAAAATAGACTGTGGTAATGCGTTTCTGGTATCCACCGGTCGTATGGCCTCGGAAATGGTCGCTAAAATTTGCCGGGCGGGCATCCCTATAGTCGCCACCAAGACAGCCGTAACCGATAAAGGACTGGAAAGCGGCAAAAGTTGCGGGCTAACGCTTATCGGCTTCGTAAGGGATGCCGGTACGCGCATTAATACGGATATGGATGTCAGGGTCATTAAAGAAGCCGGAATGAAGGTTTATACCCGTGCCGAAAGAGTACTTTGGGTATAAAGCCGGATATAAGGTAGAATGGTAGTATGAGGTCGTTTAACATCCGCTCATGGTGAGCCTGTCGAACCATAGCGGCATGATTATTGTACCCTTCGACGGGCTCAGGGTGAACGATGTTTTGAAATACTTCATCGTTGCTAGACAAACACGGTATTAACCTTGGGTAAGCGGAGAGCGGTCATGGCTGTCGATAAAGAGCTCGAAGAAAGAATCCTGATCTTAAAGAAAGAGAATAATGCCATCATCCTTGCCCATAACTACCAGCGAGGCGAGGTGCAGGACATTGCCGATATCGTCGGCGATTCTCTGGAGCTGAGCCAGAAGGCGGCGGCGACCGATGCCGATGTAATCGTTTTTTGCGGCGTCCATTTCATGGCGGAAACAGCATCGATTCTCTGTCCTGAAAAGACCGTCCTGCTTCCGGATTCGCATGCCGGGTGCCCCATGGCCGATATGATTACGGCCGATCAGCTGCGAGGGGAGAAGAAGAAACTCCCCAATGCTACTGTGGTCACCTATATCAACTCCTCCGCCGAAGTTAAAGCCGAGTCCGACTATTGCTGTACCTCCGCTAACGGCGTTAAGGTGGTCGCCAGCATTGAAAACGATGAGATTATTTTCGTGCCGGACCAGTACCTGGGCGATTATATCGCCAAGCAAACGGGCAAGAATCTGACCCTCTGGCCCGGATACTGCCCTAGCCATGTGCGCATCTTGCCAGAAGATATTACGGCACGGAGAAAAGAGCACCCGCAGGCTAAGGTGGTCGTTCACCCCGAGTGCCGCCCGGATGTTATCACCCTGGCCGATGAAGCCTTGAGTACCAGCGGCATCATACGCTTTGCCGCCCGCGAGGATGTAAAAGAGCTTATCGTGGGGACGGAGATAGAAATTCTGCACCGGCTTTCTAAGGAAAACCCGGGCAAGAAGTTCATCCCGGCTTCTAAAAAGGCCATTTGCGAAAACATGAAACTGATTACTCTCGATAAAGTATTACATTCACTGGAGACAATGACGCCCGAGGTTAAGGTACCGGAAGAAATCCGCATTAAAGCCAAAGCCGCCGTCGACCGCATGCTGGCCATCGTATAATCCAATGAAACAACACAGCTATATCGTCGTATTTATCACCACAAAAGATACCGAAGAAGCAGAACGGATAGCCCGTACGCTGCTTAAGCGAAGGCAGGCAGCCTGTGTGAATATCCTGCCCCAGGTAAATTCACATTTCTGGTGGCAGAATAAACTCAATTCCGGTCAGGAAAGCCTGCTGGTTGTTAAAACTAGAGATTCCCTGCTGCCGGAAATTGTAAAATCGGTAAAGAAGCTGCACAGCTATGAAGTCCCGGAAATAATCGCTTTGCCCATAGTCGGCGGCAATCAGGACTATCTGGACTGGATAGAAAACGAGGTACAATAAACCGGGGAGGTATATTGGTATGCTTACCGGTAAAGAAAAAGAGAAATACGACCGCCAGATAATGATATACGGATTCGGGGAGGAGGGGCAGGAGAAGCTTAAAAACTCCAAGGTCTTCATCGCCGGGACCGGCGGACTGGGGTCTCCCATAGCAATCTACCTGTCAGCTGCGGGCGTGGGATTATTGAGAATTGCCGACCATGATAAGGTAGAGCTCAGCAACCTGAACCGTCAGGTCCTGCACTGGGATGAAGATATAGGCAAAAGAAAGACCGATTCGTCCACTCAAAAGCTCAGTAGGCTAAATCAAGGTATCGAAATAGAGGCTGTAGAGGAAACGATAACTGAGGCAAATGTCTCACAACTTATGGCTGGATTAGACTTGATAG
>CAYYVO010000027.1:9548-12063 GCA_964475175.1 uncultured Dehalococcoidaceae bacterium
CGACCATGATAAGGTAGAGCTCAGCAACCTGAACCGTCAGGTCCTGCACTGGGAAGAAAACTTGGGTAATAAGAAAGTGGAATCGGCAGCAGCCAAACTCGGTAAATTGAACCCGGATGTCAGTATAGAGCCTATCTCCACGACGATACACGAGGATAATATCTCCAAATTGGTAGGAGACTCCGATGTGATTGTTGACGCTATGGACAATCTACCCACCAGGTACCTGCTCAACAAGATTTCCATAGAGAAAGATATCCCGTTTTTTCATGGTGGCGTCTACGGGTTCGAGGGCAGGGCTATGACAATATTGCCTCGTAAAACAGCCTGCCTTTATTGTGTCTATCATGGCGCCGACGTTCCTAAAGAGAAATTCCCGGTTATCGGCGTCACACCGGCGGTTATCGGTTGTATCCAGGCAACCGAGGTTATAAAATATATTACAGGACTCGGTGAATTATTGACCAATAGACTGCTTCATTATGATGCCCTGAGAATGAAATTCACCGAGTTTACTGTTAAAAAAGACCCCAACTGCGAACACTGCGGTAATCCATCAGGCAGGTGAACAAAGAATGAGCGCAATTATTGAACTTTCCTCGATTTTCTCCCGGTACACCGACGATAATCTAAGTATACCGGTGGAAGGAAAAACGCTTGGCGAATGCATAGAGGAACTGATTAACAAATACCCTGATATGAAGAAGCTGATACTCGATAGAGAGGGTAAGCTGATGCACTCGTATGATATCTATATCAACGGTGAAAGCTCTTACCCTCTGGAGATGGCAAAGTCAATAAACGACGGTGATACTATTAACCTGGTATTCGTCGTTCACGGCGGTTAATTAAATCGCTGCCCTGTTCCGAGAGTAAATTTACGATATCCGTAATTTTATAGAAAGTACAACGCCAAGACCCATATTTATCCGGTTCTTAATGCCGTATCTCCAGGAAAACCCGCTCCCAGTCAACCTCTTTTTTACAGATTGGGCAGGACTGCCTTAAAGGGAGCTCGGTATTGCACTCCTTACAGAAATATTTATCTCCTACTTTATAGACGCCTAAATCGTCACTCTTTCCTTTATCCTTGGACACGTCACACCTCCCGATTGTACAGGCAATAGAATGGTATATCTTTATTTATTTTATCAGAATGAATATTAATATGGCATTAAAAATGTGGAATTTTTACAAAATATCCTGGGATAATGAGATTAACTGGTGTATATACTTATCAGGTCGCCTTATTTAAATCCGATATACTTCACCGTAAAGTTTATAAAATCACAACCGCTTATTATAGCGCCGATGGCTCATTTTCGGCGGCTACGAAAAGCGCGTCGCCCTGGCGTATTATATATTCTGCCTGCGGATTGACGATGATTACCCTGTCTTTCTCCGGTAGTTTATGAAGGATATCCCGCTGCTCCATCTGCTTTATTTCCTCAACATAGTCGGTCTCCACCGCCAGTAAAATCATACGCTTCTCGGCGAGATACTGGGCAACAATAGCGTACTCTTTACCCACTACCTTATCGGATAAAGCACGGTCATAACGGTAAATTTCACTGCCCTTGTTAAAGCTCAATAACTCGGACACCACCTGTGAAACTCCGTGATGCATGGCAGAGGCAACGGCCATGCTTCCCCCCATCTGGTCGAGACAGATAATCTCGTCGGCATGGGCATGCTGTAGATGAAGGGCATTTGCGGAATTCATAATTTGTACACAGGTGTGGACATCCCGGTTCAATGCTTCCACCGCCAGGGCAATCATAATCGCTTCGGCATCGGCGGCATTGGCATCCACAGTAAAGTCGGTAAGCACTATAACACTATCGGCCTTATGTACGCCGGCCCTTTCCAGGTCTTCATCGCGTGAAGGGTTACCCTTAACGAATTCAATCCTTTCATCTCTCAACGGTCTCTCTTCAGCGTCAGTCAATACCACGATTCCCCGCTGTTTTTTATCGTTAGCCGCTAATAAATCATTCACAATACGTTCGCCCTGGAAGTTCCACCCGCAGATAATGGTGTGACCTGAGAAATTAACTTTCTTCGCCATACTTCCTCCCCTCATGAGAAATTCAATAAGCACACTGGTTATTTTTGCCGTGATGATAACGATGAAGGTAAGACTGGCTATCAGCCCTACCAGCAGACTGATCTGGGCGAATATATTGGGGCCTTCTATTTCACCCAGCTCGCCGATGAAGGCGGGAAAGACCTTAAGAATGGCTTCACCGAAGGAGATATCATAAGATCCGGAGATGATAATACATGCAATTATAAAAATAACTACCAGGGTAATAAGGATGGATAAAACCGGCCGGTTGATAATCCTTCTCTGATTCAGCCATATGGCATAGCGAAACCTTGAAATCATTTTTCCGCCTCGAGAATTGTTTTGGGACTCGCCTGATGTCTAGAATATACTACTTTATCGTTTAGGCTACCGTCAAATGTGGTGAGACTGGAGGAGATACGAAGCTACTCTTTCCCCTCCCTGCCC
>CAYYVO010000028.1:0-531 GCA_964475175.1 uncultured Dehalococcoidaceae bacterium
GCCTACGACCACTCGCCGCCGGGCTCCGGCTTTGCGGAAGTCAGGATAAAACAGCCGGTGGTGGAAATCGTATTCGATACTAAGAGCGTTACCGATATCGTCTTTGGTATAGCAGGCAGGCTCGGCGGAACGGTGGGAGATTCCTTTGATGGCATCGGCGACGATGCCGAGGGATTCGTCAGATACCGGACGGAAACTCTCAGGTTCTGGCAGAACATTGTCGAAGAAGGAGTCTGGGTGGGTCCGGACTATGAATATTATAAATACGATAGTATTTTCAACACGCCTTCCGGGAAATTCGAGTTCCGTTCCGGCAACCTCGAGGAACTCTTGAACAGGGCGAGGAAGAATATCGATGATTTGACCTGCCTGCCGCACTATGAGGAAACTGAATACCTTGGAGATAGTAACGATTATCCCCTTGTGCTGTCCACCTACCGACCGCTGCTCGATGTGGAAAACGGCGGGCAGAACTATCCCTGGGCGCAGGAGATGTACCTGGTAATGCACGGGATGGGCTGGACCAATTTT
>CAYYVO010000028.1:541-12017 GCA_964475175.1 uncultured Dehalococcoidaceae bacterium
GTGGAATCCCCTTACCATAAAATCAGGGCAAAGGCCAGGGTCTTCGAGGGTATTCACCCGCAGGTGGTGAGTATCGCCGCCAGACAGGGGCACTATGCCAACGGAAAATGGTCGAATAATATCGGGACTAATCCCAACGATATAATCGGCGTCGATTACGACCGCCTGAGCGGACAATCGGTCTACTTTAATACGAGGGTAAAGATTTACAGGGCATAAGCTATGACACGATGGGGAATGGTAATAGACCTGGACAAGTGCACGGGCTGCCAGACCTGCGCCGTTGCCTGTAAGGCGGAAAACAACGTCCCGCACGGCTCGCCGGAGGAGCACGAAAGGCGAACGGCTCCCTTCTGGCACAAGGTGATTGCCGTCAGCAGCGGTGAGTATCCGGCGGTACGGACCGATATTATTCCGATGCCCTGCATGCACTGCGATGATGCACCGTGTGTTACCGTGTGTCCGGCCAAAGCGACCTATCGCCGCGAGGACGGAATCGTTATACAGGACTTCCGGCGGTGCATCGGCTGCAAGTACTGCATCGTTGCCTGCCCGTACGGGGCCAGGAGCTTTAACTACAAGGAGCCGGAAGAAAAAGAGTACCACCGACCCGACCTTCCCCCCACCCGTACCGACCGCGGCGTGTGGCCGTTCCCGCACCGGGTACACGGGGTGGTGGAGAAATGCACCTTCTGCTTTCATCGCATCGATAAGGCGATAGAAGAAGGCAAGACAGTAGGGGAAGAGGTTGTGCCTGCCTGCGCCGAGGCCTGTCCGGCCCACGCGATAACCTTCGGCGACCTCGACGACCCCAACAGCCGGGTATCGCAGCTGCTGGCATCCCGGCAGTGGATTAGATTGAGAGAGGAAATGGGCACCGACCCCAAGGTATTTTACCTGCCCAAATGAGGAACGCTGAGTGACGGATTCTTTTACTAATCTTGAAGGAAAGTCGGTACGTTACCGCATAGCGGTACTGGTACTGGTCGTGCTGGCGCTGGCCGGCTTCGTCAGCTTCATCCTCAGCTACCTGGAAGGTCACCAGCTTTTCGGCAGCAGCAACGCTATTCCCTGGGGCATGCCTATCGTCCTTACTATTTATCTGATAGGTCTTAGCGCCGGCTCGCTGATTCTTTCTTCATTGACATATGTTTTCGGCAAGGAGGAGTACCGTCCCATTTCAAGGATGGCGGTTTTCCTGGCCATCGTCCTGATATTTGGGGCTATGCTCTCAATCGCCATCGACCTCGGCAGGCCTGAGAAGTTCTGGCGACTTTTCATGTTCTTCTACATGAACAACATGAAATCGATGTTCGCCATCAACGGCATCCTTTACGGCGGCTATTTTATCATCAGTCTGGTCTACCTGGGGATAATCTTCTCCAACAATAAACAGGTTGCCAGGATAGCCGGGCTGATAACGGCCTGCTGGGCGGTGCTGGTGCACATGGGCACCGGGGCTATTTTCGGCTTTATTGCCGCCCGCGAGGCCTGGCTATCACCGATAAAACCGCTGGAGTTCCTGGCCGCGGCGCTGACCTCGGGCGTGGCTCTACTGATAATCGTGATACTACTCACATTGAAGTTCAGCGGGCGGCCTCTGAAAAACGAAATTATAACGTCCTTAGGACGGCTGCTGACGATGTTTATCGTCGTACTCGTTGTTCTGATAATTGTCGATAAGCTTACCCACCTGTACGCGCCCCATCGTGACGCCACCATTTACATGCTTACAGGACAGTACAGCTGGATATTCTGGGGTCTCCAGGTAGGCATGGGTGTGGTTATCCCGCTGGCGATACTATTGATTCCGAGGCTACGGCGGACTGTACGTTGGGTGTCTGTGGCGGCGGGTTCGGTGGTGATAGGCGTCTTCTTCGAGAGATACTACCTGGTCATTCCCGGCGCCGCCTATCCGCAGCAGTATTACCACGGTAAAATTGAAGGCGTCTGGGGGGCGTTACAGTCGTTCCCCCTGACACCGGTGGAAATGGTGCTTTCGGTAGGGATTATCGCCTTCCTGGCGATGCTTTTTATGCTGGGATTGAAGTACCTGGAACTGTTGCCGGAAAAAGAGCCGGTCAAGGAGGAGGCGGTAGAAAACGAGGACCCGCCTGCCCTGCAGGGAGGGCCTGCGGCCGAAGGCGAGGCACCACAGACATCATGAGCGATAGTAAAGAGAGTCATAAGGAAAAACCTGTGAATAATGATGGTGAGATAACCCGGCGTGAGCTGCTGAATAAGGTCTCGCCGCTGGGCAGGGTAACGTTGAATAAAGCCGATTGCACCGGCTGCGGGACCTGCGCCGAGGAGTGTTCTACCGGCGCTCTGACGGTAGCGGCGGACAACGGGACCGGCAGTTTCAGACTCCTTTTCCGATATGGCGTGTGTGTGGCCTGCGGGCAGTGCGCAAAGATTTGCCCGGAAAACTGCCTGAGCGTCGAGCGTATCCTGGAGACGGAGAAAATCGATAGTGAAACGGTACTGTTCGAGGATAAAATCGTCAGGTGCACACGCTGCGGCAGTCCGGTCGGGCCTGCGGGCATGATAGCCAAATTGCGGGACAGAATAGGGTCATCCGACCCAAGGCTGGCCTCGCGGTTCGAGTTATGCCCGAGGTGCAAGGTGCAGAGCGAATTCACCGATCTGATAGGTAAAGATGGACATATTTCTTAGGCCGATAGCAATTATTGTTGAAGTGCTGATACTCGCGGTAGTGGCATATTCCGTGCTGAACGGGGTAAGGCTCGCCGCATTCGATTTGGGAATCGGGCCCAAATACAGCAAAGCTGTTGCCATGACGCTGCTGGCGGTGGGTTTTATTGCTCTAATATTCTTTATAGCCCATTTAACGGCTTTTTACCCGGCGGTATGAAAGGGAGGGGGATAGAATTTGAGGTGTTTACATAATGTCTCCGAGTGAGCTGTTCTGGTCGGGACAGGAAGTATTTTTACAGGACATCTACCTGCCGATAATCATCGGGGTGCTGGTGTTTGCGGTGCCGCTGCTGGTTCTTTTTGCCTTCGGCTTTCTCAGGCGCTACCGACTGTGGAAGCTGGGGCAGCCGGACGACCGCTCGGGGAACTGGTGGCAGCGATTGTTCACCACTCTGGCAGTGGCGGTGACTCATGTTAGGATTGTCCGGTGGCAGGAACTTTACCCCGGCATCATGCACGCCCTCATTTTCGGCGGTGCCGCCGTGCTGATTTTAGGCAAGATAATCAGGCTGTTTTCTTATCTCACCGGCATTACCACCCCGCCCCAGGCCGTCTACCTCTATGCCTCGTGGGCGTCCGAGGTAGGCGCTGTACTGCTGATTATCGGGGGGATACTGGCGGTAATCCGCCGTTTCATTATCAGGCCGCAGCGACTGGACAACAAGCCGGAAGACAGTCTCGTTTATATATGGATATTCATCATCGTGCTTACTGGCTTCATGGCCAAGGGATACCGTATCGCAGTAGGAGATGTGTCCCCGACGGACTGGGCGGCATGGTCGCCGGTGGGCTATCTGTTCTCGCATGCCATTCCTACCTTCGCGGTAGAGGCCAGAAACGAGATTTTCGTCTGGCACCGGGCGTTGATACATACGGTACCGGCGGTCATACTACTCGGCTATATCTGGGTCAACCGCTCCCGTCTTCAGCATATTTTACTGTCGCCGATTAATATCTTTTTCCGTTCGCTCAAGCCCAAGGGGGCCTTGGTGCCGGTGGACTTCGAGACAACGGAACTGTTCGGGGTGTCGAAGATCGAGGAATTTACCTGGAAACAGCTCCTGGACCTCGATGCCTGCACCAGCTGCGGGCGCTGCCAGGACGCCTGCCCGGCCTATTTCAGCGGCAAGGCGCTCAATCCCAAGCAGGTAACCCTCGATCTTAAAGACCATCTCAGCGAGGTCTACCCGATACCGCTGGTAAGGAAGGCGGCGGAGTCACGCAAAGATATGATATCCGAGGTTATTACCGACGAGGTAGTCTGGGACTGCACGACCTGCCGCGCCTGCCAGGAGGTGTGCCCGGTCTATATCGAGCATGTCGATAAAATAATAGACATGCGTCGCAACCTTGCCATGGAGCAGAGCCGCTTCCCCGAAGAGGTACAAAATGCACTCAAGAGCCTGGGAGCAAGGGGCCATCCGTTCCGGGGGACCGCGGCCACAAGGACAGATTGGTTCGAAGGTATGGACATGACGCTGGCATCGGACGGAAATGAAGATGATATTTTATTTTGGGTAGGCTGCTCGGCGGCGCTTGAAGACCGGAATATGAGTATTGCGCAGGCAGTGGCCAAGATTCTCAAGGCGGCAGAAGTGCCTTTCCGGGTGCTCGGCATCGAGGAAAGCTGCTGCGGCGACCCCGCCCGTCGTATGGGCGACGAGTACCTGTTCCAGACCGCCTGCGAGAACAATATTGAAATCCTCAAGGGATATAACGTAAAAAAGATTATTACCGCCTGCCCCCACTGTTTCAATACCCTCAAGCATGAGTATCCCCAGTTCGGTAGCGATTTTGAAGTTGTGCACCATACGCGGTTTATCTGGGAGCTTTTACGCGACAGGAAACTGAAGGTAAATGTGCCGGAAGTTTTCCAGAAGACGGCCTATCACGATTCATGCTACCTGGGACGCTACAATGATATCTACTTCGAGCCCCGTGAAATCCTGAGCGTGTCCCGCGGATTTCATCTGGTGGAGTTTCCCCGGCACGGTGCCCAGAGTTTTTGCTGCGGCGGAGGCGGCGGTCATATGTGGATGGAAGAGGAGCCGGACAAGCGCGTGAACATAAGGCGGGTAGATGAAGCACTGCAGACGAAAGCGGAATGCGTGGCTACCGCCTGTCCCTACTGCCTGACGATGTTCGAGGAAGCCGTGAAGGCCAGGGGCGAGGACGAAACCATGGTCGTGAAAGACCTCAGCGAACTCATTGCCGATAGGCTGAGTTAAAATGGGTATATTAATCTTATCACGAAAAATCATCGGCTGAGGTTCGTAAAAACAGGTAACCGGGAAAATAGCCAGCGAATACTCGAATATTAAATGTCTTTCTCTATAACTATCCTTGAATTCCGATGATAGCCTGTAATCAAATATTGCTAATATATTTTTGATGACTCGACAGCTTTAGGCAAGCTTCGCGCCCGGATTGGGTACACCTGCAGCGTAAACTTCGTCAACCTTGATTACACCGACGGACTTGATATCAAGGTTGAGTAATTCTTTCACCTTCTGTGCAAAGTTATCAAACAGAGGCCCCGAAGTCTGGGAGCCCTGGAAGGTCCCCTTAATCTGATAGCCGACCGGGGGAATGTCCATCTTGAAGACAGCTACCGCCGCCTTTTGATTGGCCGCCAGATTCGTGTTGGTCTTGTCCCCGAAGATGTCTGCGAAAGCTATAGTCTCATCATCTACGGCGGCAAGTGTGCCTTTGGGGACAACGTTGAGTTTGCTGGCCGCATCACAGGTAGCTAATACCTTCGATGCTTGAGCGTCATTCATCATGTCCATTACTTCTTTGGCCATCTTCGCCATAATCAACCTCCTTTTTTCGCCGATTTCTTTGTAAAAAATAGGGTGGTATATATTAGTACTTATGTTTGGAGTCTGTCAAGATGGTTGAAGATATTTTCCTGGCTAATAAGAAAAAGGTGGCTGGCGAGCCAGGATTCGAACCTGGGTCAGAGGAGCCAAAGTCCCCTGTGCTACCACTACACCACTCGCCAGTGTTACTCGTAAAATTATAGCATTCGGGCGTGTCTCTGGCAATGGGAGTATGACCTGTTACGGTAGACACCAATTCCGCTCTATGATAAGCTACTCCATGGTTGCTGCATTCGGAGGTGCGTATAGGGACGTCTGTTAATAAAACCTGGCAGCCGGTGACGGCAGGAGTCCTGAACATTATCACGGGCGGGCTTCAAGCTATCGTAGCTCTGGGGCTTATTGTCGGTATTATATTGATCGGCAGTTTGGATATGTCTGGTTTTATCGATCCGGCAGATTTGCCCTTCGTTATCCCGGTGTTACAGCTGGTATTGGGAATCGGTGTAGTGTTTACTATCGTATCTGCAGTAATCCCAATTATTGGTGGGGTATTCGCTCTGCAGAGGCGGAAATGGGGCTGGGCACTTGCCGGCTCTATAATAGCTATATTCGCTAACCTTATCCTGGGAGTGCTGGCCACGATATTCGTATCGTTATCCAAAGATGAGTTTGAATCTTAACAGTTACTATGTACGGGCGTAATATTTATGAAACCTATACAGAGATTATTATGGGGTGTGTTCTGGCTGGTCGGCGTCATTGTTGTCGGCGTTCTGGGCTATGAAATTATCGAGGGCTGGAATCTCCTCGATTCCATTTATATGACTATTACCACCATCACTACCGTTGGCTATCGGGAGGTCCATCCGCTCTCCGATGGCGGGCGGATTTTCAGCATATTCCTGATGGTCGGCGGTGTGGGTGGAGCCCTGTATGCCCTGACCGGTATAGTGGGATATATCGTTGAAGGTAATATCGGAACCGTATGGGAGAGGCGTAAAATGCAAAATAAAATTAGTAATCTTAAAAATCACTATATCCTCTGCGGCTTCGGGAGAGTCGGGGAAGAGATTGCCCGTACCTTTAAAGAGGAGGAAGTCCCTTTCATCGTCATTGACAACCGTCCGGAGTGTGTCTCCCGACTGGAAAAAACCGAATATATATACTTAGAGGGTGATGCCACCCAGGATGAAATCCTTAAATCAGCCGGTATCGAGCGCGCCCGGGGACTGATTGCCGCAGTGGGCACGGATACCGATAATACCTATATAACTCTCTCGGCGCGGGAGCTGTGCCCCGATATCTATATCGAGGCCCGCGCCTCGAGTACGGAGGCCATGACCAAGCTGGAGAGGGCCGGGGCCAACCGCGTTATTCTGCCGCATGCAATCGGGGGGAACCGCATGGCCATGCTGGCATTACGCCCGGCGGTGGTGGATTTCATCGATAAAGTTATTTACAGCCGGGGCCGTGAAATGCGCCTGGAAAACGTCGATGTCACCGAAAACTCTAAGCTTATCGGTCTGACGATTAAAGGTGTCCAGGATAAGACCCGTGTAACTACCCTGGCGATGCAAAAGAAGGGGCGTACACTGATACCCAATCCTGCCGCCGAGGAGGTTGTGGAAGAGGGAGACCAGCTGATTGTGATCGGCACCCGGGCTCAGCTGACTTCTCTGGAAGGGGCGCTTTAACTCACTCTACAGGTTTTTCTGCATAAATACTCCGTAACCGCCGCGATTTATGAATAAACGGTTACGGAGTACGATTACTATTATATTTTATGTATCAGCCGGGTGTTTAATAGCTATTATTTCTTCGGGGCGGCTTTTTCTTTGGCGTATAAGGCTTCTACCTGGGCCTTCCATTTGTGGGCCCTGTCCGTCATAAACCTTCTCGTCGGCTGCTTTTCGGTATTTATGAGCATTGAATTGATGTTTATCCAGGGAACGAAAAGGCTCTCGCTATACCCGCCAAGCATATCCAGCTTATCATCCCAGTGTACCAGGTTGAGCAGGATTCCATACTCGTCGACAACTTCCACCATACCGATATAGCAGTTTTCCGGAGCGGTATCCGGCATCAGATGCACCGCTACGCAGTAGCCCGGTAGTATCGTCTGTGTCTTAGCCATATTGCACCTCCATCCGGTGTATGAAGCGATAGCCTATTTATATAATTATTTCTGGATTATTGTCAATAGCGTTCGCATGAGTTTGATTAGCAGCCGCTCATGATGAGCTTGTCGAACCATTGCGGCATGATTATTGAACCCTTCGACAGGCTCAGGGTGAGTGGTGTTTTGAAATTATTAGTCATTTTTAACAACCCTTTCACATTCTTTAATCCGACAGGGGGAAAACCTCGCCGGTTTCATCAGTCAAATCTTTATAAACTCTTAATGAAACTTTAGCCGGCTTTTATGGAATTTTACGCCTGTATTTATAACGTACTGCTATGCTTGATGAGGGTGTGAAGAGAGAAAAGATAAATAATACACAGTTCTCCGAATACACGACATCCGAGAGAGAAGGCTGAACAAATGGAAAACTTCGTACTGGCAGGAAAAGCTAAAACAGTATTTCGGCTTCTGGAACTGAAAGCTCAACGGGAAAAGCTGGAAAAACTCAAGAAGAAGTACGGGAAAGATAAAAAGCGGTAGCAGATTGAGTCTTTCCGGCTACTGGTTTCTGAGTTTGGCTTTTAAAGCCTCGATTTCCTGTTGTTTCTCGAACTCTTCTTCGCTGAGCGGTTCGCAGGAAACCATCTGATTGTTCTCTATCTTTATCTTAAACAGCTCTCGGCATTTCCAGCATCGACGCGGTCCTTCGTAACTCTCCCCGACAAACGACAGCTTACTTTCCGCTTCACATTTGGGGCATTTCATTATTACCATCGTTGATTTACCCTCTCTTTTAACTGTATTTTACCGGATTATTGCCTTATTAAGCATGATTATATCATTTCCCCATGCCTATAAGAAGTTTTTCAAGGTGCCGGGAAGAAATGGTTGAAAAGGTAGTAAACGCCGGGAATGGATAACACCGAGAAGATAAAGCTGGCGAAGACGAACTGGTTGGATATAGACTTGTTGCCCCCGGCCCGTTCTGTCACTATCGGAGTGCCGGTAATGGGCGGGACGGCGGCCTGCAAGATGAAGATAAGGGCGATGCCGTATTCCGGTTTGAGCAGTAGCAGTATCCCCAGGACGGCCAGTGGGAAGACGATATTCTTAACGGCCAGGAATTTGATAATCTCTGTGTAGTAAATCCGGCCCTTCTGTTTGAAATCCAGGTAAATGCTGCCGCCGAGGATAATCATGATGAGCGGTAGCGCCATCGCCCCCAGTATCTCCAGTATGGACTGTAGGAAATCCGGCAGATAGTCCCTTGCCTCGAAGAGCTGAACGATAATTGCCAGCAGAGTGGCGATAAGGATGGGGTTGAAGATGCGGTTCCACTGCATGGCCTTCCCCTTTTTCCTGTCCCTGAAGAAGAGCTGATAGGTGCTGAAGAACATGACGGGGTGGATGATGATGAAGATATAGAGCTGGGGCAGGTAGGGAGCATCCGTCCCGAAGATGCCGCTGATGATAATCAGCGGGAAGAAAAGGCCGTTCTGGTAGAAGAGGTTCATACCGAACTCACCGCGCGTTTCTTTTTTAGAGATGAACATGGTTATGAGCGTCAGGACCAGGGAGATGGCGGCAAACAACAGCCACCAGATGGGCAGCTTCCACCAGTCCGGGGATTCCTCCGGGGAAAAATTAGACATAATACTGGCGAAGACCAGGCATGGCAGGGCGATATCTATAGCCAGGCGGGAGAGGAAGCCGAGGACATTTTCCGGTATGACGCCCCGGCGGGTAACCCAGAAACCAATAGCACCGATGCCCAGAAGGATAAGCACCGATTCAAGTACGACTAAGAAAGTATCCATCTATGCCTTCATTCTATAATACTTCCGATAAAGGTGAAAAGACTGGAAATACGCGGGGTGTTTGAAATTAGCAGAGCGAGGACTCTCGGGGCGATATATTTTCAGTGCCGAAGGTCGGACTCGAACCGACACGAGGGTTACCCCTCAGCAGTTTTTGAGACTGCCGCGTCTGCCTGTTCCGCCACTTCGGCACGGGCTCTCCTATTCTAAGGTAAAAGAGGAAATGGCGCAAGGTTTTTAACCGGTATTCACCTTGCGTACCACATATTTTATTGTTACAATTACTGGCATAGGAGATATTATGTCAGAACAGATTGATATTGCCCTCCGCCGTTTATTACTCAGGCGGGGGCTTTTTACTAGAAAGAAAGCTGCTATGCCGGGTAAATACGACTCCGGGGAAATCGAACACAAGTGGCAGCAACGCTGGGCTGAAGATAACATTTACAAGGTCAACGATGATGACCCGCGACCAAAATATTACGCCCTGACGATGTTTCCCTACACTTCAGGAGACCTGCATATAGGGCACTGGTATGCCATGGCGCCTTCAGACGTTTACGCCCGCTATAAGCGGATGCAGGGCTTTAACGTGCTGCACCCCATGGGCTTCGATGCTTTCGGTCTGCCGGCGGAAAATGCCGCTATCAGCCGGGGAATCCACCCCTTTAACTGGACAATGCAGAACATCGAGAATATGCGGCGGCAGCTTAAAAGCATCGGCGCTATTTACGACTGGACCCGGGAGATTAATACCTGCCTGCCTGATTATTATAAGTGGACGCAATGGTTTTTCCTGAAGCTGTACGAGGCCGGACTGGCCTACCGAGCCGAGGCCCCGGTGAACTGGTGCCCTGAATGCCAGACGGTACTGGCCAATGAACAGGTGCTCGGCAATGGTCTCTGTGAACGATGTGATACCCCCGTCGTGCGGCGGAACCTGGAGCAATGGTTTTTCCGTATTACGAAATATGCTGATGAGCTTCTGGAGTTCGAGGGTATTAACTGGCCGGAGCGCATCAAATCGATGCAGCGGAACTGGATAGGGAAGAGCCAGGGGACGGAGATATCCTTCGCTTTAGACCATCCCGGCGTTAAAGAAAAGGAAATCCGCGTCTTTACCACCCGACCCGATACCACCTACGGCGTAACGTTCATGGTTTTGGCGCCGGAGCACCCACTGGTGGAGAAGCTGACCTCGCCGGACAAGAAGAAAATGGTCGAGGAATACGTGGCCAAGTCGCGCCGCCAGAGTGAGATTGAGCGCCTTTCGACGGAGAAAGAAAAGGACGGTGTTTTCATCGGGGCTTACTGCACCAACCGCCTGAACGGTGATAAGGTACCCATCTGGATTGCCGATTACGTCCTGCTGAGCTACGGCACGGGCGCGGTTATGGCGGTACCCGCCCATGATGAGCGTGACTTTGCCTTCGCCCTGAAATACGGTCTACCCATCATCCCGGTGATAGAACGCACGGACGGTATTGCCAAGAGTTATGCCTTCCCCGGCACGATGCGTAAGGGCTTCAAAGAAGAGCTGAAAAAAGCCGGTATCGAACACAAAAAAGCCACCAAGGACGGCCTTTATGTTACGCTGCGCGGCGAAAAGCAGATTAAACAATACATCGAACTCATGAAGGAATACCTGAAACCGGACGGCTGGAACGATATCGTGGGGTCGGTCTGGCAGTTCTTCTTCGCGGGCAAGAATGGTATTGAAGTGATGGAGATGGATTCCATGGCCGCGGAAAAGAAGATATTGAAACGCTGCAAGGCGTTGGAGCCGTACGTACGGAATAAGCGAACGGTAATAGAGATGCTCAATTCCCTGGAGTTCTACCGTGATATGCTGTTTCACGATGAATACGGCACGATGATTCATTCCGGGCAATTCAGCGGCAACAAGGACAGCATCAATGCGGTTTCCTCGTTTCTGGAGGAAAAGGGGTGGGGCAAACGAACGGTCAGCTACAAAATCCGTGACTGGCTTGTTT
>CAYYVO010000029.1:0-11947 GCA_964475175.1 uncultured Dehalococcoidaceae bacterium
ATATCCAGCACCTCAGGCAAAAGCTGGAAGACAATGCCGAAGCCCCCAATGTTATCCTCACCGAGCACGGCATTGGTTATAAGTTCATCCGTCCTTCCGGCAACTAGATACCTGCATACCGTAAAGCATCATCTCTCAATTCAAAGTACTTATTTTTGTCTTTAGCATTTCCGCGTAATATGCCTTTTTCACAAAAATCTCGTTTTTATTAAAAGTTTACGACAACTTTATGGTATATTTACGTTTCTTAGATATAACTTTATTTTTGTATGGTACATTTGAATCAGAAAATAGAATAAACAAACCATTGGAGATATATCGTTATGGAAAAAGTAAAGGTAATTCTCTCTGATCCACAAGTCCTCTTCCGGGAAGGCATTCACTTCATCCTCTCGGGAGAGGACGAATTTGAAGTTATCGGTGAGACGACCGGTAATGAAGAGGCTTTGAGTCTTATTGAGGCCAATCCACCGGATATCGTGTTCTTGAGCATGCATGATGACCGGTTTCACGGTCCCGAGATAACGCGCCGCATTAAAAGAAGCCTGCCTTCGGTATCGGTAGTCCTGATTACTGATAAGAAAGAGGAAAGCAAACTCTTCGACGCCATTAAAAGTGGGGCGAGCGCCTGTATAACCAAAGACACCCAACCAGAAAGCCTGCTTAATACCATAAGGATTATAGCCGGTGGTAAAAACCCGATAATAGAAGAGGTGATGATGCCGGAACTGGCCTCGGTAATTATTGCGGAATTCGCAGACATGGCCATGATGAACGAGAAACTTGATAACCTGCTGGCCAGGCTCTCTACTAAAGAAGAGCAGGTTCTCAGCATTATAGCCGACGGAAGCAGCATCGAGCAGCTGGCGTATAAACTGGAAACCGATGAAGAGGCTATCAGACATCACCTGAGCATGATAATAACCAAGCTGATTAGCAACGACCAGGCCCGTTCCCTGATTGAAGCGGCACAAAGAAGTCTGCCCTCAATAGTCCGCGGTATCACCGAAAAAGAAGGAGACGCCGCAGATTACGTTACCAAATCGGAATTCGCCGATTTCAAAGAGGCCCTGATGGAACGGGTGAAATCCTTAATCAGCGAACTGGACGAAAAGATAGTCACAAAGCGCTAGGTATATACAGCCGCTATAACTGCCTCTTTGGGATTATACTCGTCAAAGAGAATAACGGCCACGTTGCGTCCGGTCACCATTTCCGCCGACGACAGGTTCCTGGCTACGGGCACATCCTCCAGGTAGACTTTATAGCTTCCGGTTAATCTGACCGTAGCCGTATAACTGCCGGAATTGAAACTCACCAGCTCTGCCTTTTTCAGCGTCATATATCATCTTTCCTTCCGGCAACGTTTACACGTCACCCAGCATAAGGCGCTGGCGGTATTCTCCCCGCCCGGGATTATAGACCGTGACAATTCCCAGCACCCTCCGCTTTTCTTCAGTATATCCGGCCAGGACATCGGTCACATCGATGACGTCGTAAAGCTGCTGGCCGCAGTTCACCGGCACAAGAATCGCCCCGGTGGCAGACTCTATTTCCAGCTGCCTCAGGTAGGCCGTGCCGCGCTGCCGGGCTACCGCCACGGTACCGATATTTCTATCGTCTACCTGATATAACCGCTCGTATATCCGGTCGATACCATCCCAGTCAAAGCTGTCCGCCAGAATCATCTCCTCGCTGCCGGTATCGTACCCCTCCACCTGTATGCGGTTCGCCCCCCGGATACCACGGCGGCACCGGAATTCCCAGATACAGTGGTCGCTGCCGTAGCTGTAACCAGAACTGTCCGACGACAAGGGATTGACGAGATAGGCCGTGTTACCTTCCATAAAAATCACGTCGGGAACGAACGAGAGCAGTTTCTTTATGGCCGTACGACCGTCGTTGCCCGGATTGACGGTAAAATCCGGATAGAAACCGGTTATAGTGGAGGATTGCGATATTACCTCCAGCTTAACCCCTACCCTGGCCAGTACAAAGGCAATTATATCTCTGATACTGTTGGTGCCGATATCCTTATTCCAGCGGAGCTGGCGCCCGGCCTTCCAGTTTTCCAGTATCGCCCAGCCATCACGGGCATGGAGGACCAGAACAGCCTTTCCTCCGGAGCTTATGTGCTCCTGCGACTCTAAAGTGAAGGTAAGCCCGGCGCTGTATTCATTGCCGGCAACAGTGACATATCCGGGACTGAAATCGATTTCACAGCCGACAACGAGAGCGGCCAGGTCACCCTGGCCCGGTGCGGCGTACCGTCCGTCATCGTTCCTCAGTTCCACGGTCAAACCGCCCGAATTCTCTCCCGTCTCCTGCCTCAGGCTGATAACATCCTCGGTAGGGTCGATTGTATCGGCCGTCAGGGATGACCGCCAGGCGCCGCACGGACTGGAAAGCCATGAGTAATCTCCGTGGTGCGCCATGGCAAGACCATATTCCGACGATAGATTGAACGGCACCGGCTCCCGCCAGAGGCCGTCTGTGAATGCGGCGTCGGGAATAGAATGAAACCAGAACGGACGATTGTAAGCCTCCGTGCCGGTAAATTTCTCGACGAAGAAGCAGCGGTGGACATCGGTCTTATCGAGAAAGGGCTGCCGGTACTCGAAACCGCCGCCGGACGGTGCCGATGCAAGCTCTTTCAGCTCCGACCAAGTGCCGGCGGGCACATCGCTGCCGTCTCCGTATACCAGACTCCACAACTTATAGTTGCCCGACTCATCTTTTCCAGTAATCAGCAGCTGCCAGTCGCCGTTATAAATACAGGCAATGCCGGACAGATTGCCGGTGGTCTTGTCCCAGGCGGTTTTTGCCTGCCACTCGCCGCTGATGTTCTTTTTAACATAGAGATTAGACTGGTCGGCGAAGAAAACAGCCAGGTCGCCGTTGCTCTTATAAGCCGCCGCCAGACCGTAAATAGCCGTCGTCGGGGAATAGTCGATTATCTCGGGGCTGCCCCAGCTTGCCCCGTAGTTGGTACTCTTGATACGCCCTATCTCCCGGTTATATTTCGTCCAGAATATCGAGACCTCATTACCCACAGAAGCCGCCGCCGTTACCATTACGTTGTACTGGCTTGTATATGTCCACTGGCTGAAATCACTCTCCGGGTCGGGGTCGGCCACTCGTTGACAGTATAGTTTCCGGCCGTCTTCGGGCAGGGTCGTCCTTACCCTGACTAGAGAGCCGTCGCCGGGGATGGTCAGGGCATGAAAGCAGTCCGTTTCGGAACCTTCGTACAAACGTGTCCAGTCACGCCTTACAGCGCCGGCAATCTTGTTTTTTACTTCAATCTTCACGTACGGGACTGCCGTTTCCTGCTTCTGGGCAGCCAGTAGTGTCGAACTCAGTTGACGCATTTTTTACTCCATGTTGAGGTATATTAATTGATGATTATTAATCATTTCTAATAAAGGGAGTTGAGCCTCACCCGGTTTTTCCTTCCCAGTCTATTCAGTTCCTGCCGGAAATACTTAAGTTTCTGGTTGCCCCAGTCCAGGAACTCCTTTGCCACCTGCGCCCCGCCGACATTCACCCGGTTGACGGCATAGACCGCCCACTCTACAGCGGCATAGCCGCAGGCCCCGGCGGCCACCAGTTCTTCACAGACGGTCGGAACGGTGGAGCCATCGGCATCTAACGTGTGCAGTACACCATAGTAGACATGGCAGTTAGAGCCGTCCGGCTCGCTGCCGCTGACGACGGTTAATATGTCTCCCCAGACGGAAAACTGCTGATAGCCCGGCGGGGACTGGCCCAGCGGATATTCCACCGCCTGTATCATTACCCGGTCGGTAAGAGACTCTATGGAAACATCCCGGGAATCGGCGACAGTGGGCAGGGTGGCTTTTGCCGGCAGGGGGACCATCTCCGAAAGCTCCGCCACCGCCCGGTTGATGTGCCGGATAAGCTCTGCGTCCGTCCAGCGGTAGTTTTGGCTGTCCTGGTCGTGCAGGTCCTTTCTGACCAGGGTTATCATATCCGAAATATTCATAAATTCACCCCCTTAGATGGCATTCTTACCCGGCCCCGGCTACCCGGGAGGTTCATCTCTGTGCCCGAGACAGCCTTGGCAATCAGCACTTTCATAACATCGGAACCACTCCCGTTATCCCCCCCGAATAAAGCCTCCTCTGATGATGAGAAGCTATAATCGGCGCCTGTCCCCGTATCACCGGATATCATCCCGGCGTTTATAGCAACCGTTTCCAGCCCCGAACCCGTCTCCGCGCGAGTAAATAAGGCTGCCGGGAACGAGCCCTTGGTATCCGCACCTATCCCGGCATCGGAAGACGTCTTCGGCGTAACCGATTCGGTATCGCCCCAGCCAGCCTCCACGCTATAAAAGCCCAGGCTGGAAAAGCCTGAACCGGCCGGGTCGGGGAAGGTGAAACCGGAGTAGGTAAAGGCCTTGTATCTCATCGTTCCCGAGCTGTTCACGTATAACGCCGCTCCGGCGGTATCTATTATTATGGCTAACCAGTAATAAGTGCCGCTGGTAACAGGCGTGGAAGTGAAGCTCAGGGTATTCCAGCCGCTGGCTACCGCCTGCCCGGTATTCATGGCGGTTATCAGGTCGCCCGGCTCCCCGGAATCGTCTTCATAAAGAGCGCACTTTACGTAGCCGCTGGCGCCGGCCTTTACTTTAAACTCGGTCATATCGCCAGTGTCTACTGCCTGAAACCGGGTCAGGACGAAGAGGTCCGAACCGTTATTCACTCCGCTGGCATCGTCGGCGCCGATAAGCTTTTCTGACATTTACTTACCTTTCAACGTGTAACTTGCCCTAGCTCAAAGTAATGTAGACTTCCAGCGTCCAGGTGCCGCCGGACTTGGTTCCCAACGATTCCACCTTGCGGTTTAGGCATTTGGCGCTGGTGGATTGTTTTATCACCCATTCGTTCCAGGCATAGTTGGCGTCGTCCACGCCGAAGCTGGACTTGAAGGTGGCTTTCTGGCTGGTGGAGGTCGGATAGCCCGATTCCATACCCTTGTAGGTCTTGTTGGTGGCTGCCTGGAGGTCGGTCTGGGTAGCGTCGGCTGCAGTGGTGGAATCGCCCACGCCCACCTGCGCGTTGGAGTTATCGAAGTGATTGGATGCCGCGCCGGTCACCAGGTCCCACATCTCGTCGATGCCGGTATTGAGCAGGCAGTTCCCCTCGCCTTCCCACACCTCGTAAGGCGTGAAAAGCCTGTGAAATTCGCTTTCTTTGCCGCGGTACGGCTCGATGTCCTGACGATATTTGCTGAGCTTGAACCGGCACAGCCAGCCGGCCGCTTCCTGTCTTTCCATATCCTTCTCCTTGAAGGGGAGGGAACTATCCCTCCCCATATTCATTCTTTATGTAAATCTCTAGTCCTCGACGCCGATTAACGCGGCCGCCTTGACAGCGCTGAAAAGCGCCAGCGATACGTACCACTTGACCCGTGTGCGCGAGGCGTCTTTATTTTCCAGCGGGCCTACCGGCTCCGCCTGCAGGTGCCCCGGACTGGTCAGACCGCTCAAGGCCCCCTCCCCGAACTGCACGGCGTATATCGTGGAGCAGGTGCCGCCTGTCGTATCCGTCTCCACGCTGTCGGTAAGCTCATGCGTATCCAGAATCCAGTCATTAACGCCGATGGGTATGCCGTCCCACAGCTGGATAAAGTTGCCCCACTGGTCGCGGTCGGTCTCGGTCATGCCGCCGGCCGCCCTGACCAGGGCGTTGATTTTACGGCGCGAGCGGCGGCTCATCAGGAGCATATCGGGCTTGCCGCCCTTGACAGCATCGATAAGTTCGTCCAGCTTGCCCAGTGTCAGCGTCGCCCCGGTGGCACCCATGGCGATTACCTGGTCGCCGGCGGTCTCGGTATCGATAAGCTTCCTCAGACCATCGAACTGCTTGGAGCTGGTCACGGAATCCCCATAGATAAAGGTATCCTCGAACTTGTCCCGCAGGGCCTTGGCCTTGAGCTCAATGACGGCCGCCTCGAGGTCCTGGATGTTACTGCGGGTGGACTTGAGGAAGTTGTCCACGTCGGCGTCGCCGCCCATAATTTTCAGGTTGGCCGTAAGCTGTTCGAAGGTTGGCGTGGACTCCGCCCACGTATCTCCGACGTCGTAAAAGTCGATATTCGGCAGGGTCTTTTCCTGGTTGTAGGTTAGCCCGTTGCCTACTATCTCGATAAAGGGGAGGTTCTGGAGCACCGGGGAGTCCTTGACGATTGTCTCCACCACCCCCTGCAGCAGCATGTCGTTGGAAAGCTTGGCTGCCTCAGCTAATGTTAATGCCATTTCTAATTCACCTCACCATTGATTTATTTTCGGTTCTCGCCTCAGGACGTAAGACCCCTGATGGCGTACTGGATTTTCTCCCTCGGCGAAAGTCCGGAAAGGTCAATCGGACTCCGCTGCGGGGCGCCGGCGGGGACTCTTGTCTTTGATGCTTCCGCCTCCATCTCCTGCCTGACCCTCTCCATGAGCGCCTGGGCGTTCTTCAGGGACTCATCGACCTCCTCGATAGTCTCACCGGATATCAACTCGGTCAGCAACCCCGGATTGGCCTGGACGACCATTTCCTTGTAGGCGGCCACCGCCTGAGGCAGCGCCTTGCCGAGGTCATCCAGCGTCTGCCGGGACTCGCTGAGAGCCTCTTTCAGGGCGCTTATTTCGTTGTCCCTGCCGGTGAGCTCCTGCTCCAGTCGGATAATCGTCGTATCCTTCGCCTTCATCTCGCGGTCCAGGTACTGGTTCTCCTGACGGAGGCTTTCAAGCTCGTCGCCGGTATCTTCGGCGCTATCGGTCATTTCCTGTTCTTTTTCCGTAATCATCATCCCTCCTGCTGATTACTCCTCAACGCCTTCACCCCGCGCCGGTAAAGCTCTCTCTCGCGCGCCGTTCCGGGTCGATTTGGCGTTAAGCTCTTTATTCATCTTGCGAATAGACTCCCTCTCTTCCAGCCACCGCTGGAACTCGTAATCGGGGTCGCGCACCCCCACCTCGTCCATTGCCGTCCGGCGGGAGTGTATCCCCGTCTGCACCATGACCTGTTCGCTGTTTACCTTGCGCTCCATGTCCCTGGGCAGCACCGGCTCCCAGACCACCCGCAGGCGGTTGTCCCCGAAGTCCTCGCCCTTATACTTTTCCAGCAGCCGGAGAATCATCTCGTTACGGCGATTGTACACGGACGATCGTATGATTCTCTTGCGCCGGACCTTCTGCAGCAGCGGCTGGAGCTCTATTTCCAGCGCCACGCCGGAAAGGTCTTTCTCGATACCGCCGAAGGCCGACCGCGGCGATTCCGACAAATCGTGCAGGGCGCGATAAACAAGGTCGATATAATTAATGTGTAAGTTGACGCCGCCGCCCTGCAACAAATCCAGCAGGTAGGCCTTGGCGTCCTCCGGGATGTTCCACACTGCCCCCGGCTTGATGGAAATGTCCTCGGACTCTTCTACGTTTTCCAGCACGGCGATGGGATTTCCGGACAACTCCAGTATCCGCGATAGCTGGCTCATCGCCCGGTTCAGCTCCCGCTGTGATTCCATTATCTGGGGCAAATCGGAGACGCCCCAGAACTTCTTGGGCTCGCGGAGGTTGGGGAAAACGACGAAGGGTATAAATCCGTAAGGATTGGGCTTAGCCTCAATCAGGTTATTGTCCAGGTAAAGCTCAAAGTCGCGGTCGGTCCACATTTCGACCAGGACCGCCGTCTTTTTCTGGGGCTTCACATTATAGAGCAGTTCGGCTTCCTCAGCTGTCAGACTGTACCGTGAGGCCACCCGCCATACCCGTGAAATATCATCGCCCAGATACCAGGCATATACACCCTGGATATCCGGCGCCGTTACCCTGACTCTCTTTTCCTCGGCGTCCCAGATAACCTTGTAGCAGCCGTCGCCCAGCACGGCGCAGTCGATTTCCGTCTCCAGGTCGAGCTGCTCAAGATTGTTATCTTCATACACTTTATAAAGGGCAGCTTCCGCTTTCCCGGCCGCTTCCACGGCTTCGTCCGTATCTTGATACGGTTCTACGGCAAAGTTTATGCCCGTTATCAAATACGAAGTTATTTTCTCGATGAATACGCGTGCATAGTTGAAAATCAGGCGCCTTTCGCCCCACCGCTCACGCCCTTCCCACTGGCGACCAAAATAGAAATCAAGTAACTCTTTATAGCCCTTCATTCTTTCCATATCCAGACGGGCCAGGTTTACGGGTACAGACTCATTCGTCATGGTATATTCTCCTCTGCAAAACTCACTCAGTCTTAAGCGCCCTCTGTATAGTCCTCTGGCTCACACCGAAAAGCAGCGCCAGTTCGTTGATTCTCCAGCCCCCGTTAAAAAGCCGGCTAATTTCTTTGTTCCTGAGCGCTTTCAGCCAGCGCTGTCTCCCGCGCGGTTCATCATAGAAGCACTTCTCGAAAGGACATGCCAGGCAAGAATCGGCATACTCGCATCCTTCATCACGGTATCGGCAGTATTCGGGGCGTAAATCCGGTCCATTTATTCCCGCTTTCCCGTTCTCTTTTTCCTGTTCAGCATCGCTAATCTCACGCGTCATCAAATCCATAGCCCACCTCTTTAACCAAACACTGCTATAATAGTACATATGTTCTATTTTCGTCAATGTACTTTTGTCATATTTTTACCAAAGTGCTTGACTTTTAAACCTCGAAATGCTATAATTGCTTTGTCAAAGCAATATTAAGAAATTATTAAGAGAGTGTGATGCCTGTTTGGGACAATTATCTTAATGTAATAGAGGCAAGCCGTCGTTTGAAGGTACACCCGGAAACCGTCAAGCGGCTGTGCCGCCAGGGGGATATACCGGCCCATAAAATCCATAACACCTGGCTAATCGATAAAGACACGCTGGATAACTTTGCCGGCACCTATGACCCGAGTCGAGGTGCCAGGAAGAGACTGATAAAGTAAAAGGAGTGGGAAGAAGGAAGTCATCTAAAACACCGGGAACTAATCTCCTCCATAGTGAGGGAAATATGAAAACAGTAAGCTGTTTGGTCAAGTCCCGCAGGAATCTCGTCCCGCTGGTAGTAATTTTGTCTTTAGCTGCCATGCTCGTACCGGGCATTCCGGTGCTGGCGGCGCCTCAGGTTACTATAAGCCCTGCTTCCGGTGCCGTCGGAACCGAAATTGCTATCACCGGCACTGTCTTTGACTCTTATAAAGGGGATAATATTTTCATTTTCTTCGATGACCAGGAAATAGAACTGAGTCCGTTTGGAGTACCGCAGAGCGGCTCGTTCAGTGTACCGTTCACTATACCCATCGGCACTACCCCCGGCAGACACTGGGTACGCATTAAAGATGCGGCTGACGCCCCTTTCTCCCTGGCCGAGAACTTCTTCGTCGTTGAAGAGACTGCCATCAGGCTGGATACCCTCGACGGACCGGTTGGGGCAGATGTTACAATCACCGGCACCGGTTTTTATTCCGGCAGGTCGGTAAATCTGTATTATTATAATGTAATAGCAGAAAAACTCGGCACGGCGGAAACCTCTTCAACCGGCCGTTTCAGTTTCCACTTCGTCGTGCCCAATAGCTCCGGGGGATTTCACAAAATCGTAGTCTCTAATGCCGAAGGCAACTCGGCCGAAATCCAGTTTGAGGTAATCCCCTCGATAACTTCTAACCTGGATGCCGCCGGCCCCGGGGATTTGTTAAATATAACAGGAACCGGTTTCGGGCGGCGGGGCAACGTGGATATCAGCATTGGTTCTTTCATCGTAGCCACCGCCAGGACAGATGACTATGGTAACTTCGATATTGTGTTCAATATACCTGACATTAAACCGAACCCATATGACATTACAGCGAAGGATGATAAAGGCAATTCCGATAAAGTGAAATTTACCATAACTGCCGCCGCCAGCTTGAGCTTGACCGCCGGCGCTATCGGCAACCGTGTTATCGTCGAGGGGAGCGGTTTCAAAGCTGGTGAGACAATTACCATCGAATATGATCGTTCTCCTGTCGCTACGGCAACGGCGGATAATAACGGCGCTTTTGTCGCCGCATTCGAAATTCCGCCCAGCGGCGCTGGTGACCATATCATTACCGTCACGGACGGCACCACCACCAGGAACTATTATTTCAACGTGGAATCCGAGGCACCTCCCCTACCCGCCATGCTCCTGCCTGCCGGCGGCAGCGGGACCAAGGCCCAGGCCTACCTGGACTGGCAGGATGTAACCGATGACAGTATGCCGGTGGTGTACAGCCTGCAGATTGCCGCAGACCAGAATTTTTCTTCCATCGTTATAGAAAAGGCAAATCTGAGTGAATCAGAATACACGCTGACAGAAGAAGAAATACTGACCACTGATTTTAAAGATACCCCCTATTTCTGGAGACTAAAGGTAAAAGACAGCGCCGGCAATGAGAGCGAATGGTCCGCTCCCGGGTCCTTTATTATAAGTCCTCCCGCGGTACCTGTATTACTGCAGCCTGCTTCAGGGGGCGAAGTGGATTATCCGGTATTATTTAAATGGGATGCTGTGAGTAACCTCAGCCCTCCCCTGACTTATAACCTCCAGGTAGCCACAGACCTCGATTTTGTGGATTTAGTGCTGGAACAGGAAGGCCTGACAGTCCCCGAGTATCCTGTAATAGAAGAAGATGAATTGATTCTAAAAAGAGAACTGACGTATTACTGGAGAGTAAAGGCTATTGACAGCGTTAATAACGAAAGTAACTTTTCTACTCCTGGATCGTTCTATATTATAGATACTTCTTTCTCGTTCCCCGGTTGGGCAACGGCTGTTTTAGTAATAATTGGAGTAATTATAGTTGTAATTATCGCTTTCCGGGTCGGCAGAAGAACCGCCTACAGCCCCCCGGAATAAATGAGATTAATACAGGAGGTAAAAATGAAACACCTAAGAATCCTTAGAATATCCGGGTTTGCGCTCATACTTTCACTTTTGATGATGGCCGTCCCGGTAATGCCGGCTTTAGCAAACTATAATATTACCCTTTCCGTTTATTCAGGAAAAATCGATGACTCGGTTACCATATCAACTACCAACTTCGTTGCGAGCACACCGAGCAGCGAAAAATGGGCGGCTATTATCTTTGCCGAAGATGAGGCGGATCTCGGGGACTATATTACTATCGATGTGAACACCTATGAGGTCGTCAAACAGGCTCAAATCAGTGAATCTGACGAAACCTACGGAGGTACTTTTTCCACTACTTTTACTGTACCGGATGAATTGAACGACGGTGATGATGACGCTTTCGTGACCTCCGGCACTTATTATGTCTACGTGACCCTGGCAGGTTCTACTATCATCAAGTCGGTCGCTGAGTTTACCGTATCCGCCGGTACCATCACCATAGACCCCCTGGTCGGGCCGGTAGATTATGCTGTCGAGTTAAGCGGTGATGGCTTCACACCCAGCACCACTATCCGTGTAACGTTCGGTGGAGACACTGTATCGATTGAGGACGGCGATACCAGGACCGATAGTAATGGTAACTTCAGCTCTTATATCTACGTACCTGAGAGTTATGCCGGCGTCCATGAGATTGCCGTCACCATCGGCGGTAGTGAAGTTACCGCTGATTTCACCGTCGAGTCCGATATTATTCTTTCGCCACAATCAGGGGAGGCCGGTTCTCAGCTAACGGTCAGCGGTACCGGCTTTGCCAGAAGACCCCGGGAAGCAACCATTTACTTTAATAACGTAGCCCTGGCGGTCGCGAGTATGGATGCTAACGGCAGCTTCGTCGCCTCTCTCACCGTGCCTTCGGGTCTGGCTGCGGGGATATATACTGTAGAAGCAGAGGATGAAAACCGGAATCTGGCCACCGCCAGTTTTACGCTTAATGTAACGCCGGAACCGGAACCGGAACCAGAACCGGAGCCAGAGCCAGAACCTGAACCTGGACCTGGACCGGCACCATCAACCGCTTCTCTCGATATTACCGC
>CAYYVO010000030.1:0-11939 GCA_964475175.1 uncultured Dehalococcoidaceae bacterium
GCCATATCCCATGCCGGGCTGGCACGGAATTCCTCGATGCTCAGCGTCATGTTCCCCAGGCATTCCCAGCCCGGGATCAGGGTGTCGATATAGCCATACAGCGCGCTGACTATATCGATAGAACCACGCGATACTGCACCCGGGGCATCCGGGGGCGGTATCGCTTCCGGTCCTCCTACCCACTCTATGGTCACAAGGCCGTTGGTCTTGGCTTTGACCAGGTCCATCAAGTTGTGTTCAAAAAACTGGTCCGGGGGAACATCGGGTTTGAAAGAGACCATTTTGAGCACAATGGGCTCGGCGGCCGGTTCGGGAGTAGGAGCGGGGGCCGGCGCCGGTGCCGGCGCCGGCGCCGGCTGTTCCTCTTTGGCACAACCTCCGACAACCAAGCCTATCATCAGAACGATTACTAGTGATGTTAAAATTAATTTCTTCATTGATTATCCCTCCCTTATCAGACTGGCAAAAATGGGTAAAAAACCAGAATAACTGCAATTATGTCTTTTAAGCTATCGGGCACCTCCTTTCAGAGCATACAGCGAATGGTATAAGCTGATAAATACGGTATTTCGGCTCATTATACATATACGTTATTTGGATGTCAAGGCATTTTTTTACCCGTTCTATTCGAATTAAATAATCGGCTATAATCTAATTGTTTCACTTATTTTCTTACCGTCTGGCCATGATCCATAGTAGTCCATGGCCTCTTCGGCTGGACGAAGCTGGGACCACTCCTTTTCAAAATCCTCCCACTTCAAGCCCCGAGCTTTTCTATCTTCCCTCTCTTTCTGTCGTAACTCATTTGTTTTAGGGTAATCCACCTCTAGGGTCTCCTGGTTACAGGCAATATGGTAGACTGCTGCCGCTGTTTGGTGGGAGATTATTTCCCTTCTCAAATCATTCATGACCATATCGGGGTCTCTATCCAGCACGTCGCCGTAACCGCCGCCACCTCCGTTGAAGATACACAACAGATCCCCGTTTGCTATTACATGCGTTTCTTTGTTCATACTGCCTATTTTATAGTCACCCTGGATAGTCCTATCGGATATTAGCTGTATGGCATTTACCGGCAGGTCTTTATCTCCTCTTTGCATCTTTTCCCAGAGATTGGTGTGGTTAACTTCTATTCCCGGCAGTGTGCCTGGCGGATAGCCACCGAACAGACCGATGCAGTTGCGTACTTTGCTGCCTTTCATAGCGGAATTATAGAGGGCCCAGTCTACGTAATTGACAACGTAGACAATCTCGGTACCGGAACCGCCACGGAATTTACCGAAGCCGCAGCTGTCCTTGTTCAACCTAGCCAGTAAATGCAGGAATTGGAACTCGTTCTCGGTGTCTTCTAGGTCTGGCGCCCTTCCGGATGGGCAGTGAGAAAAACCGAAGGCATCCACGCCATCCATGTCGGACCTAGCACCGTGTCCTTCGGTGTTGAGACCAAAAGCAAGCATGTCAGACACCGGGACGCCCCACTGGTTCACACCAGCCCCAAGGAAGCCCCCGCCGGTATTGCCGATAGGAGCCGCCACCAGTTCCCGCTGCGGACTGTCAAACATCATCTTGCTCATGCAAATGGTGCAAAGCGTCATGGCGCCATGGCAGGCCATTGGAGAATAGCTCTGGGCAGCTTCATAATGGGGATTGAACATGCAGCCCTCGGGAACTATCCATTCCATGGGGGCAAAGACGCCGGCAGAGACCGGCAGGTCATGGAAGGAATAGGCCATCAGGTTTATGGCAACGTTGGCCGCCAGGGAATGAGGAATACTGTGGTGCGGGCTATCGTTTTCCGGCGATGTGCCGGTAAAGTCCCAGATCAGTGTGTCTCCCTTTTTATGCAGGGTGAGAAAGTTACGCACCAGTTTTTGCTTGTTACCGACGATATCCAGAAACGTTACCGCCCGGTAGGTGCCATCATTCCATCCCCTGATTCTCCGCCGGGTGCCCTCTTCCGCTTCGATCAATATCCGCCGAAAGAGCCCCTGAACAAAGGCATTACTCTTCTCCCTGGCCAGCGATACCAGCCTGGTACGCAGGCGGTCGGCGGCACTCAACCTTGCTCTCATGTCAATCGCCTGCATGCGGGGCGCCCGAGACATCAAATTGACGCACATCTCTACGAGGTCTTCACGGAACCTGAAGTTTCCCCCTATCTTGATGGGCGGGAGCAACATGCCCTCATCATGCCTGGTCTTGGCCGTGAGCGGCATCCCACCCGGTTCACAGGCTCCGGTCTCCGGCTGATGCACCGCCGCATTCGTCCAGGCGATGAGTTCACCTTCATTGAATACGGGCATGATAACAATCTGGTCACAGTTGTGTATCCCCCCATATAGTGGGTCAGAACAATAAAAGATATCACCATCCTTGACCCCCACGGTGGGTTCGTTCGTCCAGGTCTGGACTACGAACTTTATCGGGAGCTGGCCGACCACGGCGTGGAGATAGGTTCCGCACCAGGCAGACACCATGTCCCCCCTTGGCGTGTAGATGCCTGTGACCAGGTCCCCGGAGCGAAGCATACTACTTACGCCCAGCTTAATAAATATTTCCTTGGATTCAAGAAGAAAGTTATTAAGCTTTTCGGTATAGATTTCATAATCGCCTGGCTGCAATAATTTCAGGCATTCCAGCTCATCATCCGTGGGTGGGCTTGGCTTAATCCCTTCCAGCAATTTCTGCGGAGTCGGTCTCATATCATTTCTCCTTACTCAACCCAAGCATCAAACGCTCCGGTCCTTGACCACGTCCGGTACGTCCAGGCTTCCCTCTCCGGGAAACGGGCGAACGCAATCTTGAAAATACGCTCTTCATAATTGTCTATCAACCTGGAGAAGCTCAATATCACCCACCTAGCCCGGTTCGCGGGTCCTCGTGACCATCTCGTTGATGCGGAAAGCGTTGTAGTAGCGCTTGACGACCTCGCCGCAGATCAGTGTTTCGATGTTCAGTATTTCGGACTGCGGCGTCATTTTATTTTTAATGAACTCATATAGTGCTTCGGCGTCTTTCGCCATCGCGTTGACGTAAACATCGTAACTGTTTATCAAAGAAAGGATAGTGTTCAGCTCCTTGTAAGAGAGGAGCTTTCTGCATACCTCGTCCAGCTTGCCGGGGGTGACTCTCAGGAAGATGAGCGCGTTAGCATGGTAGCCGAGCCTGGCGGGGTTGATCTGACCTCTGACCTGGATGACATCTTCTTTAAAAAGGCGGGCCAGCCTTTTGGATACCGCGGAAACGGATATATTCAGCTTCCTGGCGATGTACACGCCACTGTAGCGCCCGTCCTCGGACAGCAACTCGATTATCTTCCGGTCAAGATCATCGATCTCCACCGGGGTATCGCGCTCGCCGTTTTCGATCTTCTGGCTGAACGGTTTGGTAATCTCTTTGACGAAGAAAATTTCCGTCTCACAGTTATCTCCCGGCGGGAAAAGCCCGGAGGATATGAAGCTATGCAGCTTTTCCCACGACGGGAAATACACGGAGACCAGGAGGTTGAAACGGCCGAATGTTTTTGTTATCGAAATGACATTGAACATATTTTCCAGCCGGTTACAGACAGCGTCTATCTTTTCCATGGAGACGTTCATACCTATCACGGCGGCCGCGACATGGTTTATCTTGAACGGATTAGGTACCGCCTTGATCGTCAACATGCCCTTTTTCTCTAGGTTGCTGACCTTGCGGGCGACGGTCGTGGGGCTAATTCCCAGTGACCTGGCGATCCGCCGGTAGCTGGACCGCCCGTCCTCCTCCAGCAGGGAGATCAGCCTGATATCGGTCTCGGTAAGCATGATAACCTCATGATACCATCAAATCACCAGGAAATAAATACTAAATTCTATATTTAAATATAGTACATTATTGACAAAAACAAATCAATATGGTATATATGAGCGAAATTTCACGTGATATTTGGTAAATAACTTGATGAGGAGGGGGCACAGATGACTGCGGCTCTGAACATTGAGACCGACCTGGCGATTGTTGGCGGCGGCGGCGCCGGTATGGCGGCGGCCCTGACTGCTGCGGAAAGTGGGTGCAAAAACATTACCGTACTGGAAAAGACCGGCTCCCCTGCCGGCAGCACCGCTATGGCCCATGATATTTTTGGGGCGGAGAGCCCGGCCCAGAAAAGGGCGGGGGTGGATGCCCGCCGGGACGTGCTTTTTAGAACGGCGATGGAGTGGGCGCATTGGACAAATATCAACCCCCGGGTCGTGCGCGCCTTTATCGACCGGTCCGGGGACACCATCGGCTGGCTGGAAGGAAAGGGGCTTGAGTTCGCCGTGGCCCAGTTCTTCCCCGGCCAGGTTCCCTGGGTCAGGCACTACATCGTCAATGGCCAGGGCGCCCAGTTGATGAAGGTACTGCGTTGGGAGTGCGAAAAGCTCGGCGTTAAGATATTGACCCATGTCCGGGGCAAGCGGATACTCCGCGCGCCGAACGGAGAGGTGGCCGGGGTAGTAGCGGAGGGCAAGGAAGGGGAAGTTAAGGCGGCCGCTAAAAGCGTTATTATTACCACGGGCGGCTACGGCAATAATAAAGAGATGCTCAGGAAGTACTGCCCTTACTACCACGATAACATGAGCTACGATGGGCCGGCCGGCAACACCGGCGACGGGATAATCATGGCCAGCGAGGCCGGCGCGGCCTTGGCCGGCCTGGGCGCACTTAACCTCCACGGGCCCTTCCTGACGCGCCGGGAGTCGCCGGGGGTGGCGGTGGATGCCAGGGGACCTGACGGTGCGCCGCTGAAAGTGAGGCCGCAGGAACTCGCCTGGGAGCCTTTTACTGTCTGGGTGAACATGAACGGCCGGCGCTTCGTCGATGAGGCCTATAGCCTGGCGTTCTTCGCCTTCGGGAACGTCGTCGCCCTCCAGCCGGAGGGCATCAGCATCTCCCTTCTCGATAGCCAGACACTCCGGATGGTGGAAGAGCAAGGCCTTTTCAGGAGCGGTATTTTCGGCATCCATACCCTGCACGGGTTCGTCCCGCCGGGAATACCCCTGCCCGGACTGGAAAGGGAGTTCAGGAAGTTGGAGGCGAAAGAGGTAAACCTGAAGATATCCGGCTCCTGGGACGAGATAGCCGCGTGGGTAGGCGCCGACCCGAACGTCCTCAAGGCGACGGTAGAAGAATACAACGCCGCCTGCGAACGCGGTCACGATAGCCTCTTCGTTAAAGACCAGAAATACCTGCGGCCGCTGCGGACCCCGCCTTATTACGCCATCCGCGGCCATGCCTCCATTTGCGATGCCTACGGTGGTATCAAGATAAACGAGAATATGCAGGTCCTCGATAAAACCGATAGCCCCATCCCGGGGCTATACGCCGCCGGCACTACCACCGGCTGCTGGGAGTCGGAAAACTACTGCTACCATCTTACCGGGCACCTGGTGGGCTTCGCCCTAAACTCGGGTCGCATCGCCGGGGAAAACGCCTTCAAATACACCTCGGAAAGATAGTCTCACGAATTTAAAAAGAAGGTGGGCCATGAAGCTAGAAGAGATGGAAAAGCGGCTCAGGACAATGGAGGACATTGAGGCCATCAAGGACCTGCAAAACGAGTATCTCTTCTACCTGCTAAACCGCCAGTGGACGGAGATACCGGACTTTTTCACCGACGACGCCTTTGTAATCGTCGGGAAACACGGAAAATGCCGCGACAAAAAGGAAATTTACAAGCTCTTTACGAAGTACATCTCCAGGATAAACGCCGGCAAAGACCATGATGCCGTTAAAAAATCCCGCCCTCCCCCCGACGAGCACCATCAGGGGTAACAGCATCTCTAGAATTTGAAGGTACGGTATTACTTTCGAATAAAATGATGGAGAGGGGTTTAACCGAGTTAGATTATCTTATGTATGGTATGATGCTTACAGGAGATATCAGCCAAGAAACTTACGTTAATATGGTCCTCACATGTTAATTCTAAGGACTTTCTGCTATCTGCACCAGTTCATCGTATGCATTTCGCCTTAAAACTGCCAGTAATCTTTGTAGTAAAGTAACGTCTCTCTCTGTAATTGATGACATCATCCTTTTAATGATATCTTTGGCAGTCGGTGCCGATAGCCTGAGTACCTCTCGTCCCTTTTGCGTTATTGTAACGTTGATAGATCTCTTATCATTACTGCTGCGTGCTGTGGCTACCAAACCCTGTTTTTTCATACGAGCGACCAGTGTCGTAATATTATGCCTTTCTCTAAGTGTCCACGCTGCAATCTCGGATGGTTTCATCGTGCCGCCATTTACCTCCAATATCTTTAGGATTATGAATTTTATAGTAGATAAGCCCGATTTTCTATAAAAATAGGAGTCCGCGTACTTCAATACCGCATCCGCGGTCTGTACGAATAACATAAATACCTTTGAATTGATATCTTTGTAGTCTACCTCTATTAACTTCATATCTTTTTTTAACATATATCACGCCACCTATATATAGAATACATATCATAGAGTAAGGTAACTTATGAGTTTTAGTCAATTTTTACCAGTTTAAGCAATAAATATTGACATTTCATATGCAAAGTACTAGTATTTCGGGGGAATATAATTCGTATATGAATTATCTTTTCATTTGACTAACATCTCGATAGGAGGTGATGGAGATGAGCAAGTACTGATTTTATCAAAGGTTTAATTAATAAGGAGGGAAAAGCAAATGAAAAGAATAAGCAAAGGGGGAATCAATATAGGGCTTGTGCTGGTACTCACTTTATCGCTTTTCCTGATAATGGGAATTCCGGCGGCTCAAGCCTCAATTGACAATCAAGTTCATACAGTTTTCAATACCGGGTACTGGCACATGACTAATGCCAGTGCCATAGAAAACGGCGTATTTCCGGGGACATCTAAAGAAAACTCCGTTTTTATTATTAACTCAATAGATAGTACCGGAGAAAGTGTAATCGAGCCACTGGTAACTTATGACCCTGTCGCAGGTATCAATATAGGCTTCGTTTTTAACGATTACCTGATTTCCAGCGAACCTACGTATATCTGGCAGAATCCCGATATCCCCGAAAATGCGGTTAACTTAAATTTAGCCGGACAAATAACCGGCGACCCGTTTGAGTTCACTCCCGGCTTCTCGGCCAGCCGCAGCTTCAGCCAGACCCAGTTTACCGGACCCGGCACGCAGGTACTCAACATCAATGCGACACCGGTTGAAGGAATGGACAGTTTACAATTCATGGTATCGATTATGTTTGATTCCCAGGTGAATGCTACTATTACCGGCGCCACCGGCGATGGTAATCCATTTATATTACCAGATGGAAGAACGCTGTCTGCGATAATATTTAATCCATCACCCGCAACTCAATATTCGGTAGAACTTACTATTGCCGTTTCACCGGACCCCGGTGTCACCGTAATCGACTATCATCCGATGGTCAGAGTGGGTGCAATACATGATGTAGATGAAGGTGATGAACAAACCAGTTCTCTTAATAAAACGTTGGAACTGGGCACGTGGTCTGTAGAAACAGCAGAAGACTACTCCTGGCACTGGGTAGAGCCGCAGACCTACGGTATATCATTCCCAGAAGTCAACCAGGTAGAGGAGAGTGGCACCGGTACCATCACCGGTACCGTCATCGATAGCACCACATCCCAGCCCATCGCCAACGTACCAACACATGCCTTTAATTACAATACTTGGGAGCACGTAGCTGGAACTTTGACCGATGCCAATGGAAATTATACGCTGGAAGTCCCCGGCGGTACCTATATTGTCAGTGCCGGCGGCCCGGCTAATGGTCTGAACTATGTCAACGAGTCATATAATAATAAATACGGTCTTGTTGGTGCGGATCCTGTGTCAGTCACCGCGCCCGGTATAATCCCGAATATCAATTTCAGCCTGCAGGAGGGAGGCACGATATCGGGGAATGTTATCGATAGTGTCACATCCGCTCCAATCGTGAATTTTGGCATTGCAGCTTTAGACTACGAGACTGGCGCATTTATTGCAATAGCCTTGACCGACACTGACGGTAACTACATGATAATCGCACCTGCTGGTAATTACAGAGTGAGTGCTTGTGCCTCATGTTTTGGTATCGACTACATTGATGAGTTTTATGATAATGCGTACGACCAAGAAGGGGCTATGCCAGTGCCGGTAACCGTCCCCAACGATACCCCGAATATTGATTTTTCTCTTGGTACGGTGAGTTCCCCCTTCGGTTACTCAGTCACGCTGTTAAATAATAACCTTGCTGGGCCTGCAGAATTTGACTTTGATACCCAGGGTAATATCTATGTGGCTAATGAAGGCGAAGCTGATGTCTTCTTATTTGAAGATTTTATTTCAAAGCTGGCGCCCGATGGTGAAACCATCGCGTTGAAATATATTGATGGTCTAGAAGGGTCATCTGGGATAGCTGTTGATGAAGAGGGAAACATTTATGTCTCTCAGAACGTGGATCTCCCGTTGCTTAAGTACAGTTCTAATGGTAGCTTGATTTTCGAGTTCGAGCCTCACCGTCCAGACTTCTCTGACCCGAATACACTTACTCTGACTGATGATGGTCGATTACTCGCGGGAATGGCGAGTACTTTCGATACTTCGAAATGGAGAATTCTGGCGTTCGATATTCAAACCGGTAATCGACTCGCGGATTTTACCCCTGAATTCGACAGTAATTTTGTTAATTCCATTCTGTTTAAGGATGGGCAGCTGTTTATCGGCCATCAGCCCGTGGACGGCAGCGGTTTAGGGCCTCTCCTGGTAGCCCAGGAAGGGTCTATGCCGGTGTCCCTTCCGTTTAATTTTCCTTTAGTAAACCTCGATGGATTAGCTATCGGGAACACTGGTGTCATTTATGCCACGAGTGGTGAAGAGTTGTTAAAAATCCTATCCGATGGCTCGGTTGACGTTCTGGTAGAGGGTTTTACATTCGCTCGCGGTGTTCAGGCCAGGGATGATTATGTTCTTGTTGTTGACTTTCAAGAGGGATACAACGGTTCGCTCTACCGGATAGACTTGGAGTTAGTCGGCACCATCACCGGCACCGTCATCGATAGTACCACATCCCAGCCCATCCCGAATATACAGGTCAGGGCCGAAAGCTTACCAATGCCATCCGCATCTGTTGTTACCGCCACCACTGACTCCGGTGGTAACTATACGTTAGTGGTACCTCCCGGCACGTATCAGGTTAGAACTTGCGGGATATGTTCGGGCCTAAACTACGTTGATGAATATTACGACGGTCAGTACTTCTTTGGCTTAGCCACACCTGTAGAGGTCACCGCCTCAGGTAATACCCCAAATATCAACTTCAGCGTGGAACCTGGCGCCGTGATATCCGGGAATGTTAATGATGAAGCAACATCCGAACCTATCCCTGATGTATTCATCAATGCTTACAAGTTTTCGACGTTTGAGATTATCGCGATCGCTATAACAGATGCCAGCGGCAACTATGCCATGGTAGTTCCTACCGGTAGCTACAGAGTTGAGACAAATTCTATGCTGACTGTTCTAAACTATGTTAATGAGTACTACGACGACAATTATGCCCTGCCTGATGCCGACCCGGTGGAAGTCACTACCATTGACCCTGTCCCTGATATCGATTTCAGCCTCGAGATAGGGGGTACTGTAACCGGAACGGTCATCGACGGCGCCACGTCACAACCCGTCAATTTTATTAACGTATCGGCATCAGACTTTGAGACCGATGAATTCTATGGCGGAGCTTTTACAGATCCCAACGGCAACTATACCCTTAGATTACCTGCCGGCACTTATCGGATAAGAACAAATGCCTTTATCAGCGGGCTGAACTATACCGACGAGTATTACGACGATACATATATCTTCGAAGAGGCTACACCGGTTTCGGTAACTGTACCTGACAACACTCCCGGTATTAACTTCGACCTTGAAGCCATTCCGAATCAGGTATTCATCACTGCCAGGACTAACTACAACTACAGGCCGGTTGGTAATACCGTGCCCAGCACTACAGCTACGGCTTCTCCATGGATATACTCAAACCTCGCGAACGGGGATGATGCTTCAGACAGCTCAGTATTCAGTCCTGTGCTCAACCTTAGCACCACGAAGCCTGTTGGAAGTATAATCACGTACTATCTCGTACCCGGCTCCACATACACCTGGACACTCCCTGATATTGTCGAGAAATTTATGTATACTCTCGGCGCCAGTGTTATTGAGCCAATGGTATTTACCACCGGTTTCTCGGTAACTCGCAGCATAGACCAGACATTTTTCCCGCCCGCAGGAGGCACCCAGACGATTACTTTAGTTGTAACCCCCGAGGAACCTATGGGAAGACTGGATATCTACGGTAACGCTAATTTCGGGGTGTTTCAGGGAGTCGCCACCATAACCTCTGTATCCGGCAATAATATCTTCGCAGACCCTGGCGGGCAATGGTTCCATGTAAGATTAGTAAGTCCGGAAGTCGGAGTTAACTATCAATGGCAGGTGACCATCCAGATTAATCCGCTTCCCGCAGGGGTCGAAGCTCTTGAATATAATCCCAATATGTCGGTGCAGAACGTCAATATTGTCAATAACGGCAGTTTTTCCGGCAATAGTATCAGTAATACCGCCTGGAATCTGGACCTGACCGAACCTCTGGGAGAATATGCCTGGCAGGCCACCGGCAATTACCAGATTAACTGGGAAGAGATAGTAACCAAGCAGGTTTTCTGGTATGGCTCCGGCAGATATATCTTTCCCCCGCCTGCCCAGGAAGAAATCAACCAGGCCATTGATGACGCTATTGCCTGGGTGCGCTCACAGCAGGACCCGGCCACCGGCGCCTGGTACTGGGGGAGACCGGAACGAGGCCCGTACCAGCCCGAGGAGCCGGAAGTTCCCAATGTAGGTATGACCGCCTTTGCTGTTTTGAGTATGCTGCACGGCCTGGTGCCGCAGACAGACCCCCAGGTGCAGGCAGGTATCCAGTACATCCTCTCCCAGCAGGACATAAACCCGGCCAGCAATGACTACGGTTCCTTCGGTCAGCGCGGAAGGATATACGAGACCGGTCTGGCAATAATGGCCTTGCGTACCACTAACAATCCTGCGTATCTGGACGAAATAGCCCTGGCCGCGCAATACCTCATCAACTCTCAAAATGATGAGGACAAGAACTATCCCGGCTGCCCTGCCCCGTTCACTCCGGCCGACTGGGCGTACGGCGGCTGGGACTATAACTACTTCTCAGTGCATACGGCGATACATACACCATTCGGTCAGTTTCCCGTTGACCCGTATGTCCGGTCAGACATGTCCAACAGCCAGTTCGCCATCATCGGTCTTAAGGCAGCCGAAGAAGCCGGCATTGAAATCGACCCCGCCGTGTGGCAGAAAGCTCAGATTTTCATCAACCGCTGCCATATGACCGATGGCGGGTTCGGCTACCAGCCTGCTTCCATGGGCAGCGTTTCTTCGGGAACACTCACCGCGGCAGCCGTATGGTGTCTGCGGTTGATGGACATACCAGTGGAAGACTCGCGTATTCAGTCCGGCCTCGCCTGGCTGGATTGGCATCCCTTTGACGGCACAAATCCGGCGAATGCTTATCGTAACTGGTTCCTCTGGAGTGCTTCCAAGGCATTCACCCTATGCGGTCGACCGCCGGTTCTGGAGCAGGGCATCTGGTACTCGGACTACACTCGTTATCTAGTCGATGGTCAGGAAGCAGATGGTAGCTGGGTCAACCCGGACTGGCCTAATGGCGAGAGCCATCTAAATGCCACTACTTGTGGTCTACTGGTACTGGAGAAGGCCGTTCTGCCGCCCCCGCCTGGCATTGATTCTGTAACAATTGAACGTATGAGGGTGGAGTTCGATACAAGGCCTGACCGTGGTAAAATCAAAATTTTCGAAGCATATTTCCAGCTTAACCCGGAGGCAAGCTATGACCTTGCCGTT
>CAYYVO010000031.1:0-11883 GCA_964475175.1 uncultured Dehalococcoidaceae bacterium
CAATCGTTATTCCGTCATCGAAGTCTTTCACCCGCATGATGGACATGACGGGGCCGAAGATTTCCTCGGAGCCTATTTTCATATCCGGCGTAACGTTTTCAAAAACCGTCGGGCCGAGGAAGCACGTATCCGGATAGTCGCCCGAAACGGTGAAATTGCTCCTGCCGTCGAGTCTGAGTTTAGCCCCCTCTTTTATGCCACTCTCTATATAGCTTATGATCTTCTTCTTCTTCTCCGTATCACGCACCGGCCCCATCTGTACCGATTCATCGAGACCGTAGCCGATTTTTATTCTGGTAATCTGCTCAAGGACTTTATCCACGAAGCTCCTGTAGAACGCATCATCGTCGCCGACGATGACGGCATTGGCGGCCGAAAGGCAGCGCTGACCGGTGTTGCCGAAGAACGATGTCATCATCGCCGTTATTGTCCGGTCTACATCACAGTCAGGCATGATTGTCATGAAATTCTTGGCGCCACACTGGGCGATAACCCTCTTGCCTGTATCGCCGCATCTCTTGTAGATAACGTCCCGGCCGGTAGAGGTGGAGCCCACAAAGGTTATACCCACTATGTCAGGATGGCTCAGCATGCTGTTGACCACGCTCCTGCCGCCGTGAACCATATTCCATACACCCGGCGGAAATCCCGCCTCCTCGACCAGCTCGGTGATTTTGGTCTGGCTGTTAGGGACTTCGCTGGATGGTTTTACTATTACACAGTTGCCGGTGGCCACTGCATAAGGCGCCGACCACAGCGGAATCATAAAGGGGAAGTTGAACGGGCCGATAACCCCGAAAACACCCAGCGGGGTGGGAATCACCCACTCGTCGATACCGGAAGCGATATCCTCCGAATAGTACCCCTGCATCAGGGTAGGGATGCCGCAGGCAACCTCGACATTCTCAATGCCGCGCCGGGTCTCGCCCCGGGACTCGTCGATGGTCTTGCCGTGCTCCTGTGTCTGTACCCGGCTGAGCTCCTCGAAGTTTTCCTCGAGCAGCTCCTTCAACCGGAAAAGATATCTGGACCTCGCCAGCGGGGTTGTCCTCCTCCAGTCATGGTATGCCTCCTGAGCTGCTGCAACAGCGGCATCCATTTCGTCACCGGTGGAAACGGGAACCCTGGCAATAGTCTTGTACGTAGCGGGATTTACCACGTCAATAATCTCGCCTTTGGACTCCACCCACTCGCCGTCGATATAGTTTTTCAGGGTTTTTACTTCTTTAATCGGTTCTTCCAGAAGAGCCATGCCGGCACACTCCTCCCTCTATAATATTGTATAATATTGTCTGTAGCAGGTACCTGTTTTCCATATATTACCTGCATATAGCGGTATGAAACCATTTACGGAGAAAGAGAACTCAACCTCCGGTCAGTCGGTCGTTATTGGGTCGGGTCGTCCAGGGTGCGGTAATATCCGTCACCTAGGGCGTTGGGGTCGAAAGCTTCCTTAAACCTGCGCTGGAAACGGAACGCCTGCGGCTGTGCTCCTGCCCCGAGTATACGGTCGCGTATTTCCTTGGGAGTGGAGTAGCCATCGGTCCAACGGGCATAATCATTCATTTTCTCCATGCCGGGCCCCCACCCCTTTTTGATACCAAATTGGGTTGCAGCTCCGAAGAACTCGAGTGTTCCTTCCGTCGAAGCTTTGTCATGGGGGTCAAAGTGGGTGAAGTTCTCCCACATGGCATGGCCGCCTCCCCCAAAACCGCCGATACCTCCCATCATACCATCGCCTCCCGCAGCAACGATGTTGCCCTTCTTTTCCCATTCCTTCTTGAATTCCGTAGCCTGTTCGACGCGCGGCGGTTCTCCGCTGGTAGCGAAATCCGGTGTCCCTCCTATTCCAAAACAGCCGTCGTAGCCGCCTCCATAGACGAGGTTAAGATTCTTATGGCCCAGGCGTATCATGTAGAGAAGCGACCAGTTATACAGATCGGGTTCGAGCATGGCCTTGACCTTCCAGCCCCCGGTCTCCTCCAATATCTTGTCCAGTACTTTGTCCTGCCACTCGATATCCCGCGGCGTCATACCCGCTACCACGATCTGGAAATCACGTTGCATTTCCTTGGTAAACTTTTGAATTTCAGGGTCTTTCAACATCTCTTCGATATCTGAAAGCGTCTTGGTGGGGTCCGAAAGTATCCTGACCATGGCCCCTTTCAGGTCCCTCCCAAACATGCTGTACTGACGGTGCGCGACATAGCCGATGCCGGCTTCCCATATCATATAACAGCAATCAGCCCAGCCCTTCCAGGTAGAGAAGGCCAGGGTATATCCCCTGATGTTGTCCGGCAGTTTTACCTTATAGGCGGGAGGTTTGCCCTCAACCGGCAGTCCGGCGGGTCCGGGCCACGGGTAGAGCTTGATGGCGCACTTGGTGAATACTCCCAGACTACCGAAGCTGCCTTGCCCGCCTCTGACCAGTCCTTTAAGACTGGGGCCGGGGCCGTCACAGCTAAACCAGCCCAGTCCCGAACCAACCGTACCCACCTTGAGTATTTCACCGTCGGGCATTACCCACTCCACACCGAGCAGGTTCTCCGAGTGTTGCCCCATATACATGGAATCCGGGCCAAAGCCTGCCAGGGCGGTAGCGCTGGCAAGACAGGAGCAGGAGGAGCCGGGTCCGTGAATATGGGTGTTAAGGCCCACCTTCATCACCTCGGCCTGTAGTATCGCCCCGATTACGTGTGGTTCAACCACGGCATGCATGTTCTTCTCGTCAATCTCCAGGATGCGGTCCATCCTTCTCATATCCAGTTGAACGGTATTATCTTCCAGAGGGTATCCCCAGGCCGACCAGAAGGTGCTGGAGGGCTTAACCCGCAGCTTGTGTTTATTGCATAATCTGACGATAGCCTGGACCTCTTCCACGCTGCCCGGCAGCAGTACAGCCACTCCGCGGGGAGAATATACCCGGTAGTAGGGCCCGAGATGAATTGCGGTATGACTCAGCGAATACCGGTAAGAGTCCAGCAGCGCCGGATCGTCGGAGATGTTATTCGAACCGACAATATCTTCGAACGATTGATATACTTCTTTCGATAGCGTCATAATTACATTCCCCTGTCTTAAATTGCCTGTTTGATAAGGTCGGTAATATCAAAGACCTTCATTTTTTCGCCGGCGGTGCTAATGGCATCCAGGAAATTCCTCTCGCACCAGCCGCAGGAGCTAACTAAAGCCTCGGCGCCGGTGGCCTTGGCTTCTTCTATCCTCTCCGTAGCCGTCCAGTTGGAAAAATCAGGATAGGCCTCTCTTGCCCCGCCTCCGCTGCCGCAGCACCAGGCATACTCCTTGATTCTCTCCATCTCAACCAGTTCCAGGCCGGGGATGCTCTTTAGGATGTCCCGCGGCGGGTCATAGACTCCCCAGGCCCCGTTGTACCTTGGCTTCCTGGGTTCGTAGACCACTATCTGGTTCTCGACTTTAATCTCTTTACCGCTCCAGGGCACGTAAGGCTCTCCCTGCCTTCCCAGGTGGCAGGGGTCGTGGTAGGTAACGCGCATCGGTACGGTTTTGCTGAATTTTATCTTTCCTTCTTTAATCAGGCGGTCGAGGTACTGGACAGTGTGGAGAATCTCAAAATTCTCTCCCAGCGGCGGATAAAGGCGTGAAAAGGCATGATAACAGTCGGCGCAGGAGGTTACCACCGTCTTCACACCGGCCGCTTTCCAGGCCTGGGTGGTCTTTTCCGCAGCTTTGACGAAGTCCTCCTTATAGCCCATGTCATAAATCCTGCCGCCGCAGCAGGACTCGTCCTTGCCCATGATGCCGATATCCACGCCGGCATTCTTAAGGAGCGTCACGGCGGTCCTGGCTTTCTCCTGGAGGTCTTTATCGTAGCTGAAGCGGCACCCGGCGTGGAAGACAACCTCGGCGGGACTTTCGGTGATGTTCTTTACGTCCAGCCCTTTAGCCCAGTCGCCGCGTTCGGCCCGGGGTTTCATCATTATATTGTCTTCTTTGCGGAGATGCTCGATTACCGCCATATGTTCCGGCAACACCTGGCCGTCTTCAACCAGCCTGAACCTCAGCTCATGCATCATCTCCAGTGGCTCCAGGTTATAGCGGCAAATCTTGTCGGAAACATCGCAGGAGCCGCAGGTGTTGCATTTATAGACGATGTTAACGACTCTATCGGTATAGGTGCTCTGCCCGTTAAGGAGCGAAAGGGCAACGGCGAATCTGCCGCGTGCCGAGTAGCTTAAGAAGTTATTATAGGAGATACTGGGACAGCCCTTGGCAAACCTCCAGCTTTTTACATGGTCAAGCGGAATCCACTTGCAGTATGAGCACTGGCTGCACCTTTCCATATCAGCTTGATAGTCTTCTAGCGCCAATTTCTCATGCCTTCTTTCTTCATTTCTCTTGCGTTTAGAAGCAAAGTTTACCGGGATTCATTATATTATTGGGGTCGAATATCCCCTTGAGTTTTCTTAAAGTATTAGTCGTCTGGGCATCACGGTTGAACGCCATGTTGGCCCAGATACCGTAGGGCCGCGAGTAGAAAGCCCCCTGTTTAAGAAGCTCTTGACTGGCCGCCGTGTACAGTTGTTGCATCCTGGCTGTTTCCTTCAGATTGTCTTTATCATAGGGAAGGAGAAACTCGCAGTGGCAGCTGGAGCCCTGGTGCAGCGGCTGTAAATATACCCCTATGTCCGAGGCAGGATATCCGTGAGCCTCCGCCACCGAGTTAATCGTCCGGAGAAAGTCCGGCGTCTTATCGAGGGTGGTCAGGAAGAAGATATCCTGGTATCCTCCCTTATAGGCGAGTTTCCAGTAGGGCTCTTTGGAAGTGGTGAGCAGCGCCTTGAGCACCTCGACATTGCTGGCTCCGGGGACCGCCGGTACCAGTTGCAGACCGAATCTCTGGGCGATATCCCGGATGTCTTTTTCCTGATATTCTACCCTTTCCTCGGGAAGCAGGGTCCGCCCGACTATTCCTACCAGGGCTATATAGGGCGGGAGCTCCTGCATCAATGCCTTTATATTATCGACCCCGTCTCCCAGGATAGATGCCAGGTCGAACTTGTTCAATATGAGAAGCTCATCGGCATACCTGAACTTGAGAATTTGATAAGTAAAATCGAGCAGGTCATCCAGCTTGTCGGCGGGTGCGAAGAAGAGTTTGTGGAGACTGGGCAGGACATCGCATTTAACGGATGCCCAGGTCACAATGCCCATGCTTCCCTGCGCCCCGGAGACGAACCTGTAGAAGTCCGCCTGGCCCGGCCCCGTAGCGCCGGCCGGTGCCTGTTTCTTCTTCCAGGCTTCTTCCATCGAGGTCCAGTTTCCGGCATCGCCGGTTACCAGCTTCTGACCGTCCCCCCAGACTATCTCGGTACATCGCAGCGGATCCAGCGATGCCCACTGCAGCCTGGGAACGGTGGTAGGTTCTCTTTCCAGCAGACTGGCTACTACTGATTTGCTGGCCCGCGGCACCAGCGGCGTAATGAGCCTAAGGCCTTCCTTAGCCAGTTCCGGCTGAAGCTCGGAGTAGGTTACTCCGGGCTCAATCATCGCCACTTTATTCCGGACATCGATTCTCAGGATTTTCTTCATCCCGCTAAGGTCTACGATAACCGCCCCCGGTACGCTGGGAATAGTATCACCGTGAAAGCGTGGCGGGCCGGAGCTTATCGGTACTAATGGCGTCTGCGTCTGGTTGGCCCAGTTGACCAGCGACTGAACTTCTTCAGTGCTGCCGGGCTTGACCACATAGCGGGGCTTTAAGGGTTTGACAAAGCTTAAATCCCGGGAATAGGTGTCCAGAGTGTCGGGGTCATTTGAAATAGATTTAGAACTCAAGATATCGGCTAATTGCTCTTTTAACACCATCCTTTTATCTCGCTTGCCCCTTTCAGATATTTAACACCTTATTTATATGTGTTTATCAATTTATAAAAGTCTCTATAAAATACGTTTAATTGCAGCCGTAAATACCGAACCGGAATGAAGCAAAATGTCAGTACGATATATGAGTCCTTCGGACATATCTGACGAACGCCATATTGTACACTTGGACACAGTTCTTTGTCAAACTAAATAGCTTTTTAACGAGATGAAATTTAAAGATAAAAAAGTTGACCTGTCCGGTTTTAGGTTTTATAATACTAAAGCTGATAAGGTAGGGAGGAGGAATCGAATATGAAATCGAAAATATTAATACTAGGTTTATTAGTTATTCTGCCCCTGTCCCTATTTGCCTGCACGTCCACGGCAACGCAAGAAGAAGAAGAGACGTCCGTAGACCCGAGCAGCTATGCAGCCGCGACGTTTGTGGAGTTTTATACCTGTAATGATTTCGCGGAAAATCCGCATATTACGGATGATATCGAGATGCGGACAAACAAGGCTATAACGTTAATCATCTGCTCTAATCCTACCACCGGTTTCCAGTGGGGTGAAGAAGTGCAGTTGAGCAATCCCGAGGTCCTGGAACAGGCCAGCTATGAGTATGTCGAACCTGCCATTAAAGAGGTCGGAGCATCAGGAACAGAAAAATATACTTTAAAGGCGCTTAAAGCCGGTACCTGCACGGTGTCCCTGGAATACAGCCGGCCCTGGGAGGGCGGTGAAAAGGCCGAGTGGACCTGTACCCTGAATATCACCGTGAAATAACCCGGTATCAGTAAGCAGAACTTATAATAAAGGGGGAACCCCGGGAAAAAGTTCCCCCTTTTTTCTTTAGTAAACCGTCGCCTATCCGTTTACAGACCGTATTCCTTCCATCTCTTTTCTACCAGTTCCACGGTTTCCGGCCGGGAATAGTGACAATTGGGCGGGAACCTCTCGCCGCCCCACTCCTCCCGCGGCGGGTGAACCTGCCAGTCGGTGGTGGCGTCGATGAGCAGCTTGTTGGCGATGGCGGCCCCGTATTCGAGTTCAGCCCGGTCATCATAGGGCAGGCTGACATCGATGGGAGAACCCATATACAGCGGATAGACGACCAGGTCCCTCTTGTAATCCACCTTGCGATGTATGGCATGTAGGAGCGACTGAGCATTACGAATATCCACATCCTCTTCAACAACGATTACGATATTAAAAGGATGCCCGGCGAATTTGGAACCCCACATGGCGGCGGCTATTTGTATACACCGTATTCTTTGGTAAAATCAATCATTTCCTTGAGATTTTCGGGCTTTACCTCATCTATAGCGCTTCTGGGGGCCATGATGTAGCCTCCTCCTTTGCCGACGATATCGATGAGGAGTTTACAGTGCTCCCGGATATCCTGGGGGTTCCCTGTCTGTAAAAGTGAGGGCGGTACATTGCCCATGATACAGAGGTGGTTGCCCAGCACCTCTTTCACCTTGAAAATATCGGAACTATCAAAATACCCGAGGACCTTGCCTTTGGGTAATTCGAGGAGGTATTCAAGACGCGAAGTATAATTGCCTTCAAAGAAGGGGCAGGGAGTCAGGCCTTCCTCTATCAGTCCCATCATCAGACCCTTCAGGGTGGGCCAGTAAAATGTCTCGAACTGCTCTAGAGACATGAACCCGTCTGCTCCCCGGTGCAGGGGGATAAAAACCCGTGGATTACCGCTCATCTTCGCCATGGAAACTGCCAGCCCGAGCATAACGGGCAGCAATTTATCGCAAATTTCAAGGCGTTTATCGGGCTGGCGGAACATATCCAGCATAGACCCGCGCATGCCTCTGAGGCGGTCGGAGACGACATCGAACGGCGCGAAGGTGGCAGCCTGGCTGAAAGTAGGGAAACCACGCTGCTTTATCTCCTCTCCCATCGACCCTATGAGTGCGTTCCTTTCAAGGACTTCCTTCCTGGCTTTGATTAAGGCTTCAATAGCCTCATCGAACCCCGGCAGACCTAGCAGCATCGTCGGGGAGAACATCAGGATACTGATATCGGGAAGCCGCTGGAAAGAGGTCAGATTGCCGCAAACACGCGGTAGAAACGTACGTAGGATAAAACCGGTACGGTCTTCCATAAAGGCATCGTATTCGTCCGCTTTCATATACTCGTCCTCGACGAACTGGTGGGTATGATTAACCGACGTTCCATGTCCAGGCCAGACCATTTGCTTGAAGTCGAGGGCTTCGAGGGCCTTACCGGAGTCCGGCCCCATGGCAATACAGCTGTCCGGCTCAAAATCGACTGCAGTTTTTATGGCGGCTTCTTTCCATTTTTCCGGATTATAAAAGGCGTCTGCGCAGGTCACCCCGGCATACTTTGCCGGGAAATAACCCAGAGAAAGCACCACGGGAACCCTGTCCGGCACCTTCAGCTGTATAGCATCCTCCACCCTTTTGGCTCTCTCCTGAAATAACTCTTCGGGTGTGTTTGTCATCCTTGATATCCCTCCAATACATGCTTTGGCAGGTGGCAACCGCCGTCAAGTACAATCTTGCTCATAAGCGCCGGCGAAACACCGGCTATGACATGATAACAAAAATACGCATATAATGGAAAAGGCTCCGGAGGTATAAGATACTCCGAAGCCCCTTCCCTTTTAATCAAAGGCTTTACACTGGTTACTGCGTGGTATATTTGTCTAACAAAGACCGCCAGGTAGCCTATCCCGAGATGAAGAAGATTGGATACAGCAACCGGCTGGCAGCGGGGTGTATATCGGCCGGCGGTACGATGGGGATTTTAATACCACCGAGCATGGGATTTGTCCTCATCGGTATCCTTACAGAGCTGTCTATCGGCAAGCTGTTCATCGCCGGAATAATACCCGGAGTGCTCGAAGCGGTCTTCTACACCGGCACGATTTTTATTCTGTGCAAGTTGAATCCGTCAGTAGCCCCGGCATCAGTGAAAACAAGCTGGAAAGAAAAGACTTCTTCTCTAAGGCTGACCTGGCCAGTTGGCATCCTGTTTCTGCTGATAATGGGCGTTATTTACGGCGGTATCTTTACACCCACCGAAGCCGGCGGTATCGGGGCCTTCGGAGCTTTAATAATCGGCCTGGCCAAGAAGCAGCTGGGCATTCAGAGCATCTGGGAATCTCTGATGGAATGCGCCAGGATGGTGGCCATGATTGTTATCATGCTTATCGGCGCTTATATGTTCAATGCATTCCTGGCGATTACCCAGATTCCCGCTACCATAAGCGAGTTTATCTCCGGATTGCCGGTACCACCTCTGGTAATCCTGATTGCCGTGCTGGTGTTTTACATCATATGCGGCATGTTCTTTGATGTTATTGCCGTACTTATCCTTACTATCCCTATCATGTATCCCCTGATGGAGTCAATGGGATTCAACCTGATATGGTACAGCGTGCTCATGGTCAGGATTATCGAAATAGGTATGATAACACCACCTTTCGGTATCAATCTGTTTATATTGACGGGGGTTATCAACGAACCCCTGGGTGTTTTGTACCGCGGCGTGATACCATTTGTCATTGCGGACATATGCCATGTTGCGCTGCTGGTGGCTATTCCTTCCCTCAGTACGTTCTTACCCAATATGATGTGACTTTAGGCTTGTTTCGGACGCCTGATAAGAAAGGGTATCCAGGCAGGCCGTGCAAATAGAGGACTAAAAAGATAAAATCCCCCGGATCACTTGAAAGTTTCGGGGGATTTTTCTTGTTCCTTAGTGGGGTGAAATAATCTCGCCGAGGCAGAAAACTAGCACGAAAAGGCCGATGATAACAGACAGATACACTGAAATAGAGCGTTCACGGCTCCTGATTATTCCGAAAAGACCGATAAATAAGGCTGATATACCAGCAATTGCGGCAATAAGTATAGGAATCGTCAGGGTAAGATTGCTGAAAAACGTTGCGCCGCCCCGCTGCCCCGTAGCACAGAATGTATAGAACAGCCCCAGAGATAGCATGAAAACGATAATAAGTCCGCTCGACCATTTGCCCGGGGAGGTTTTCGGTAAAAAGCTGAACCTCATGACCAGATTGTATCGCTGGTTTGGGGCTGTGTCAAACGGTGAGTAATGGAATCAGTTTTCCGGCGCTGTCGAGTTCTTCGAGGTTTTCCAGTATTGAAAGCAGTTCTGAGGCTTTTTCCTTGCTTATATTCTGCGAAAACTCGACATTATTCCAGAATTTAGCGATTATGTCCTCTTTGGACATAGGATTGTGGCGGGGGTCGCCCTTGGCAATCTCGGTGTATTCGGTGAGCTTCCGGCCGTCATTCAGAACGAGCTCCAGCCTGGCGCTTTCGAACGGCACAGTGTCATCGGCTATAAGTTTTACCTTACCGAAAAAGGCGTTGATACGGGAATCGCGTATGGCTTTTTCGGTGAAGTGCTCCGGTTTGACGCTCCCATACAAAAGAGCCGTACCGACGACGTACTGATAACTGAAGGCGGCGTTGCCATGAGGGAAGGGCCCGATTTTAAAAGGATGGCCGCAGATATGGTCGATGCCGCCCTGGGCGACATACAGATTGGCTTCCTGAATATCGTCGGGCTTGATACCGTGCTGTTTTACTAATGCCAGGGCGCAGTCGATAGCGGCATGGGGAATACGGCAGCAGGGATAAGGCTTGATAGTGCCGTCGGCGTAATATATTTTGCCCAGTTCACCGGTCAGGGCTTCCGGCTTCTGGCAGCCTTCGGTGAACATCTTGTAGTAGCCGAACTTGCTGAACAGGGCGTCCTCCGGGCCTGTCCAGCCGGCGTTAGCCAGCTGCGCCGCGAAAACACCGCTGCGGGCGGAAAGTCCCTGGGGGAGCTTAAAGGCGGTGGTGCCGTCCCAGATTATCTGGAAGGTGCTGCCTATCTGGTTAAGAACGATGCCGAAGGCGTTTCTCATCTGTAGTTTATTAAGTCCCAGGAGCCTTCCGGCAATAGCCGCCGCCCCGAAGGCGTTGACCGTGCCGGTGCCGTCCCAGCCCAGGGTGAAACCGAACCCGGAAGCGGCCAGAATACGCGCCGCAACGTTGTCACCGACGAGTAGGGCGGTGATCATCTCGCGGCCGCCGGCGTTTACCGTCTCGGCCATGGTGAGGGCTGTGGGTACGGTGGTGCCGCTTATATGCCCCGGGGTATTGACGCCTTCCACCAGCGGACTCACCGGCTCGAAATCGAAAGAGCGGGCCATGACGCTATTAACCAGGGCGGCGTTACCGGCGGGTACTTTGCCGCCGTGGATGAGGATGGTGGCTTCTTCCTTCCCGCCTTCGTCTTTTAGAAGACCGGCGAGTTCGGGATTGCCGGTATCCGTAGAGCCGCCTATCAGGCAGCCGAGTGTATCTACAATACGGTACTTGGTGGTTTCCACCGTAGCCGGTTCAAGGTCTTCGAAGCGTGTATCGATAACGTTTGCTGACAGTTTTTCAATGGCTGTATTGCCTGGATTATTCACAGTTTCGTTACCTCTGACTTGTAGTTTCAGCCTATTTCCCAATAACCGTGGGGCTCTTGCCGGGTGTCGCCAGATTTGCCACCGCCTCTTCGTTCAGCTCCACGCCCAGGCCGGGGCCATCGGGCGGGTAGAGGAAGCCGTTTTCGTACCGGAGGACTTTTTTCGCCAGGTCGTTCAACAGCGGGGTGCTGACGGTATCGTGGATGTTATAGAGATTGAGCGGGCCGATGGCCTCCTGCTCGATTTTTCCCATCCACTCGGTGGCGGCCAGAAAGTGTGCATTGGCCGCCGCGCCGAGTCCGGAATCAATCATGCAGCCGCACATCACGATTAATCCGGCCGCCTGGGCAATGGATACCCATTTTTGAGATTTATGTATGCCTCCTGCCTTGGGTACTTTGAGGAAAAGACCGTCAATGGCGTCCCGCTGCATAAGCTTAATCAGGTCGTTTAGTTCCGCCGCCGATTCATCGGCGAATATCGGCACGTCCACCTTGCGGCGCAGGCGCGCCAGCCCGTCCATATCCCACCAGGGCACGGGCTGCTCGGCCAGGAATAAATTATAC